>NZ_JBSGFD010000090.1:0-33211 GCF_053603215.1 Kitasatospora sp. NPDC004240
CGCCCGGCCCGCCGGGCGGGTCGGACGGCAGGCCGCGGTGCCGCTGCTCGCCGCCGGCCTGCTGCTGGCCGGGCCGGTGCTCTCCGGGTGCACCGCCGACTCCGCGGTCCGCCCCGCCGCCGCGCCCGCGACCGGGCCCTCCTCCGCCCCGGCCACCGCGCCGCCCCCGCAGCCGCCGCCCCGGCTCACCAAGGAACAGGTGTCCTCGGCCGTCACCGGCATCGACGGCTATGTGCAGAACGCCATGGCCACCACCGGCGTCCCGGGCGTGGCCGTCGCGATCGTCCACCAGGACCAGGTCGTGTACGCGAAGGGCTTCGGCCTCCGCCAGCTCGGCCGGCCCGAGCCCGTCGACACCGCCACCGTCTTCCAGCTCGCCTCGGTCTCCAAGCCGATCGCCTCGACCGTCGTCGCGGGCGTGGTCGGCCAGAAGGCGGTGACGTGGGACGACCCGGTCACCGCCCACGACCCCGGCTTCGCACTCGCCGACCCCTGGGTGGGCACCCACGTGACCATCGCCGACCTCTTCTCCCACCGCAGCGGCCTGCCCGACCACGCCGGCGATCTCCTCGAGGACCTCGGCTACCAGCGCGACTACATCCTGCAGCACCTGCGCGACCAGCCCCTCGCACCGTTCCGCGCCAGCTACGCGTACACCAACTACGGCCTCACCCAGGCCGCCGTGGCCGTCGCCAAGGCCAAGGGGGTCGCCTGGGAGAACCTCGCCGCCGACACCCTCTACACGCCCCTCGGCATGACCTCCACCAGCTCCCTGCGCTCCGCCTACGACAGCGCCGCCAACAGGGCGACGCCGCATGTGCACACCGACGCCGGCTGGCAGGTCAGCGCCACCCAGAACCCCGACCCGCAGTCCCCCGCCGGCGGCGTGACCTCCAACGTCCAGGACCTCACCCGGTGGATGCGTCTGCAGCTCGCCGACGGCACCTTCGAGGGCCGGGCCCTCATCGACGCCACGGCCCTGAACCAGACCCGGACGCCGCAGATCGTGTCCAACCCGCCGATGGCGCCCGCCGGCAACGCCGGCTTCTACGGCCTCGGCTGGAACGTCAGCCACGACACCCGCGGCCGCCTGCGCCTCAACCACTCCGGCGCCTTCGAGCTCGGGTCCGCCACCGTCGTCACCCTGCTGCCGTCCGAGCAGCTCGGCATCGTCGTCCTCACCAACGGCCAGCCGATCGGCGTGGCCGAGGCCATCGCCGAGGAGTTCTTCGACCTCGCCGAGGAGGGCCACGAGACCGTCGACTGGCTCGCCTTCATGGGCAAGGTCGTCCCCGCCGCCGCCCAGTCCGGCGTCTCCCCGACCGACTACGGCAAGCCCCCGGCCGGCGCCGCCCCCGCCAAGTCGGACGCGGCCTACGTGGGAACGTACACCAACGGCTACTACGGGCCGCTGACCGTCACCACCCGGAACGGCGGCCTGGTGATGACCCTCGGGCCGGGCGACCTGCAGTTCCCGCTCCAGCACTACGCCGGCGACACCTTCAGCTTCCGGACCCGCGGCGAGAACGCCGTCGGCCTCTCCGGCGTCACCTTCACCGTGGGCGCGGACGGGAAGGCCACCACCGTGGTCGTCGAACAGCTCGACCACGACGGCCTCGGCACCTTCATCCGCAGCTCCTCCGGCTGACCCGCCCCCTGCCCCGGCCGATGCACCGGCGCGCCGGAAACCCGCTTGACCGGCGGTGCAGGATGGAGCACGTGATCACCCGGGAACGCGCCGTCGAACTCGTCGAAGCGCTGCTCGAAGAACAGCGTCCGACCTGGGACTGGGCCAGGCTCATCCCCGCCTTCGCCGTCCACGCCGTCGAGGAACACGAGGTCGGCTGGCTCGTCCACTGGACCACCGCCGAGGGCGCCCGCGACCCCCGGCTGCGCGGGATGATCCACGGCGGCCCCTACCTCGTCGACCGCCACGACGGCAGCATCCACTATGTCCCCGGCATCGACTGGCACGACGACTGGCCGGAGCGCTACCTCCGGCAGGTCAAGGGCGTCAGGACCCCCGACCCGCTGGCCGAGGCCGTCCGCGACCTCGCCCGCACCACCGGCACCGCCGTCGCCATGCGGCACCTGCGCAAACACGCCCCACGCATGAGCCTCCAGCAGGCCAGGACCTATGTGTCGATCGTCAGGGACGGCGAGGATCCGCCGGAGGAACTCGCCCACCTCACCCGGGAGCCCGGCCCGTGGGGGCCACCGGGCGACATCGAGACGTTCACCGGCCCGGCCGACGACCCGAGGGGCACCGCCGCCGAAGGGTCTTGAGCCGGGGGCGGCACCGGGGGGATGCTTCAGCCCGTGGGGAGCGACGGGTACGAGGGCGCACGGACGGCGATCGAGGACGAGCTGCGGCACGCCCTCTCGCGACCACTGGACCGGCTGCTCGCCACCGAGCGGTCGCTGCTCGTCCCGGCGGCGCGGACGTGGGACCTCCCCGAGGGCGACCGGACGGCCCTGACCGAGTGGGGCCTGCCACCCCTGCCGCACTTCACGCCCGGGCCGCGGTACGGAACGGAACCCGACCTGGTGCCGAACGTGGCGGGCCCGCGCGAGCGCCGTCTGGTCCGGGACGGCCGTATGCTCCACCACCTGGGATTCTGGGGACCCGACGAGGACGGCCTCGCCGTCGGCGTGGTGCCCGGCGACGGCCGTGTCCTGGGCCTGCTCCCCGCGCCCGTCACCGCCGACGACGTCCCCGACGCCCTCCGGCCGTACTGCGCGGACCTCGACGAACCGGCGGTCTCCCTCTTCAGCTCCTCGGTCGCCCGGTACGTCGAGACCGCCTGGCGCTGGCACGCGGCGATCAGGATCCTCCGGACGGCCGAGGCACCCGCGGACACGGCCCCGGAGGTGGAGCACCTCCGCCACCACGAGCGGCTGCGCGGCGGCGTGGAGCTCGTGGTGGACGCCGCCCGACGCCTCGACCCCGCGGTGGCGGGCGACGACCCCCGGTCGGTCTGGATCGAACTGATCCGCGAGAACTCCGCCTGATGGTGAGGATGCTCATGAGCACCTCCCGGCGGGTCCACTCCTCCAGGTACGCCCACCACCCGCTCACCGGTTCACCATCCGCCACCTCGACGCACGCGTCACGCACCCGAACCTACGCCCGCCCCGCAACGGACGGCCCACGGGGCCGGCCGCGGCGCTCCCGCCCGCGCGCGGACCAGGAGGGTGCCTGGCGTGCCCGGCTCCGGGGCGGGCAGCACCCGGGCGTCGATCTCGGTGAACCCGTGGCGCTTGAGGAGGTCGGCCCACTGCTCGGCGGTGTACTGCCAGCGGCGCACGGTGAGCTCCGTCTCCCGGCCCTCCAGCCACTTCCCGCCCATCCGCTGCGCCCCGTACGTCCCGGCCTCCGGCTCGCGGTGGGAGAACGCGAAGACGCCGTCGGCGGCGAGACGCCGACGGACCCGGGGGAACAGCTCCTCCGGGTCGGTGAACCAGGCGGCGCCCCAGGTGGAGTAGACGGCGTCGAACTCCCGCTCCTCCCGGTCGAGGAACGCACCGGCCTCCGCGTGGACGAACTCCAGGTTCGGCAGGTCGGTCCAGAAGCCGCGCGCACGGGCCACCTGCACGACCGAGAAGTCGACGCCGACCACGCCGACGCCGGAACGGGCGAGGAACGCGGCGTTCTCCCCCTCGGCCGGCCCGAGGTCGAGCACCCTTCTCGGCGCGCCGAGGATCTCCGCTCCCGGGCCGACACCGGGAACGCCCGTCCAGGAGAAACGGTCGGCCGGAGGGCGCTCCTGCGGGCCCTCGCCCCTGTGCGGCCGGTACCTGTCCCAGTACTCGGGGGCGGACATGGGCGGGGAGGCGCTGAACATGAGGGCCCTCCAGGGGCGGCGGATCGGTGCCGGATCGAAGTCGGCGCCAACCTAACGCCCGTCCACCCCGGTGCGGGCGGATTCACCCGATTTGGGCCCGAATGATTTCGGGGCCCGGAGGCACGCGGCGTACGTGTCCCCGGGCCCCACCAGGTGCTCGCGGGAGGTCAGTGGCAGTCGGAACCCGGGTAGCACGGCCCGCACTTGGCGTAGTCCGCCTCCCACAGCTTCCAGTCCACCTCGAACCCGTTGTCCGCGATGATCTGCGCCGTACGCTCGACCGAGCCGTCGTACTTGAACTCGATCGCCGGGATGTGCTCCAGGAAGCGGCCGCCGAAGTGCTCGGCGCAGAACTCCCGGTAGTTCCTGGTGTCGAGGATGAAGACGTGGACGGCGATGTCGACGATCCGGCCGCAGCAGAGCTCCAGCCGCTGGCCCCACTTCTCCATCGCCGTGATCAGGTAGGAGACGGCCGCGCCCAGCATTCGGGTCGCCATCACTTCGTCGAAGGGGTGGTCGCGCATCAGCAGCGCGATCTCGCGGTCCCACACCTCGGGCTTCACGAAGTCCCGCGGATCCCGGGGCCGGACGGCGTCCTCGGCCCCCGGCCCGGTCGGCATGACGGTCACGGTGGTGCTCCTCCCGATGATGTCGAGTGGTGCGAACGACGCCTCCCCGAATGGCCGGAGAGGGGTCGGGAAGCGGCCGGCGACGACGGCGGGAAGTGCCGGCGCCGCCGTACGACCGCACCGATGACGCTAGGGAGCACGACGATCCGGGACAAGGCGCAGCGGGCGCGGACGCGAGGAGCGTGCGAGGCACGAGCGGGTTGAAAGGCCGGGCCGGGGCGCACACGCTCCGTCCGGGGCACGACCCGGCAGCCACCGCGTTCGCATACCGGACGATCAGTCAGATCCTGCTGCCGCGGGAGCAGTTGTCGTGTTCACCGGCGCCGCCGGGGGTGGCAGACAGGTGGTGGTCGGGGTCGGGCCGGGTGTGGGGGTGACGGTGACGCAAGGGTTGGGGTAGCGCGGGCCGGACAGGGAGATCCGGCTGATCCGGTAGGGGGCCTGGCCGTACCAGCCGTGGAAGCGGACGGTCACCTCGCGGACGTCGCCGACCGCGACACTCGCGTGCAGGGCGCTCCCGTCCGGCCCGTTGGCCCAGAGGGAGACCTCGCCGGTGCCCGTGCCGGTGCCGGAGACGCCGACGAAGGAGTAGGCACCGGACACGTAGGCCGAGAAGTCGTAGGTGGCGCCGGAGACGACCTGGACCTTCTGGGAGCAGCCGGCGTGGTCGTAGGCGCCCGGGCGGCCCTCGACGGTCCGGCCGAGCTGGGTGACGTCGCCGTCGCAGGTCCAGCTGCCGGCCAGCGGGGCCTGGAAGTCGCCGTTCCTGACCCATTCCACGGGCCGGGGCTGGGCGGCCGCGCTCGCCGCGGAGCCGCCGGTGGCGAGCGCGGCGGTGCCGGCGAGGACGAGGGCGCTGAGGGTGCCGACGGCGGCGCCGAACGGGCCGAGGCCGGGGGTGTGGTGGCGCGGGGCTGAACGCATGGCGTCTCCGATGCGGATGCGGCGAGGAGGAACGGACTTTGACGAATCATCAGGGAATGTAGGTGCGCATGCAGCTGGGGGTCGCCGAGGGGGGTGCGGAGCCGCTGCTGGGCTCGCCGCAGGGGCTCGGGGGGACGCCGGGGCCGTTGAAGGACATCCACCGCACGTCGTAGGGCCCCTGCTCGTACCAGCCGTGGAAGTACACGGTCAGCTGGGTGGTGTCCGGTCCGGTGGTGACCTTGAGGGTCAGGCCGTTCCAGTCGGTCTGGTTCGACCAGGTGGCGACGGACTCGGCGCCCGTGCCGGTGACGCCGACGAAGGCGTACGGGCCGCGCACCGAGGCGGACAGCGTGTAGGTGGAGTTCGGCAGGACCCGGACCTTCTGGGTGCAGCCCGCGTAGCTGTCGGCGGTCGGCCGGCCCGACATGTAGTGCTCGTGCGGGATGTGGCTGCGCGAGGTGTTCGGCTCGCAGTTCCAGATCCACGGGTACGAGTTGAAGCCCCCGTTGACGATCAGTTCGACGTCGGGCAGGGCCGCCGTCGCCGAGGTGGCCGCCAGACCGAGGGTGGATCCGGTCAGGGCGAGTACGGCGGCGGCGAGGCCGAGGGGCAGGCCGCGGCGGCCGCGGCGACGGGTGGGGCGGGTGGAACGTGTGGGTGCACGCATGCCGTCTCCGGGTGGGGAGTGTCGATCGGGCAGCGGTGCGAGGGAGTGGCCACACCCTGGCGGATGGCGCCCGTCGCCGTCAAGGGGACGGACGGCCCCGCGGCGGGCACCCGTCGGCCGCCCCCGTACGCCGCCACCCACCACTCCCGCGTTCCCGCCACCCGGCGCGGGCGGGCGTCGCCATGGGTAGAAAAGGGATGTTCGTGAGCAGCACCCTCCCCCGTGCACCCCTCCCCGAGCGTCCACGCGGAGGACGGTCTCGCCATCCTCGCCTCCCCCGGTGAGCACCAGGTCTGGTCACTCGGACGTACCGCACCCGCCCGGGTGGTCCTCTCCGACACCTACCTCACCCGCAACCTGGTCTCCGCGCAGGCCGCCGAGCGCCCCTACTGGGTGCTCGCCGTCGCCGCCGACCGCGTGGTCCTGTGGAGCGGTGACCCCGAGCGCGTCACCGAGGAGACCGCCCAGGGCTTCCCCATGGCCCGCACCTTCGAGAACCCCGACCCCGAGCGGCGCGAGCAGATCGGCGACACGCCGAGCACCTTCCGCGACGAGGAGACCAAGACCTTCCTCCGCGAGGCCGACACCCGGATCGGCACCCTGCTGGGCGCCGACCCCCGCCCGCTCTACGTGGTCGGCGAGGCCGCGGCGCTCGCCCTGCTCGGCACCGCCGGGCCCCTCACCCGTACCGGAGGTGCCGCTCCGGTCAGGAGATCGCGCGCAGCCGGGCGGGGCCGTCGGGGCGGAGCCGGTCGAGCGCCTGTGTCGTCTCCTCGTCCGCCGGCAGCAGGACGACCAACTGCTGGGCTTCGGAGGAGAGTTCGAGGGTCTCGCGAAGCAGTCGCAGCTCGCCGGCCGACGGGTGGGCGATGCGCAGGACGCCGCGTCGCGGGACGGTGTGACGGTTCAGGCGGGCGGTGAACTCCGGGCCGGCGACGGGCGCGAGCTCAGTGGTGAACCATTCGGCGTTCTCGACGGAGGGCCCGATCCAGATGTCGAAGGCCTGCTCGTCCGCGACGTCGTCCCAGTCGGCGAAGAACGCCCGGGCCCCGGGGTGGGTGAAGACGTAGCGGGTGAGGTTCGGGGCGTCCGTGTCGAGCAGTCCGCCGGCGCCCATCACCGTCGCGAAGGCGCCGGTGTGGGCGAGGACGTCACCGAGCCGGTTGGTCACCATCGCGATGCCCGGTTCGAGCAGGCGCAGCGTCCGCAGGACGCTCTCCCGGACCTCGCGACGCGGGGGTTCTGGCCGGGTACGGCCGGCGCACTCCCCGCCGGTGATCTTCGCGAGGTAGCGCAGGTGATTGCGTTCCGGGACGTCGAGGCTGAGCGCGTCGGCGAGCGCGTTCACGATCGGCACCGAAGGGTTGCGGTCCCGGCCCTGCTCGATGCGGGTCAGGTACTCGACGCTGATGCCGGCCCGGGCGGCGAGGTCCAGGCGCCGCAGGCCCGGTGAGCGGCGTCGGCCGCGGTCGGGCAGTCCCAGCGACTGCGGCTGGACGCTGTCGCGCTTGGCACGGATGAAGTCCCCCAGTGGCGTACCCATGCCGTCGAGCATAGGACGCGGCCCGTCGGTCGCGGAGGGCTCAGCGTGGCCCTGCGGGGGCCAGCCTGAGCACGGTCTGGCTACCGCCGGCGCGCGGGCCGAAGGTGGTGGCCATGGAGAACACGCACAAGCTGCTGATCATCGTCGGGAGCGTCCGGGAGGGACGGTTCGGCCCGGTGGTGGCCTCGTGGGTCGCCGAACAGGCCCGCGAGCACGGGGGGTTCGCGGTGGAGACCGTCGACCTCGCCGACATCGACCTCCCGCTGGCGCTGCCCGCCGCGCCGCCGAAGTTCGCCGGCGACGGCTACCCCCGCCCGGCGGGCATGGCGCCGCTGACCGAGGCCCTGGAGGGCGCGGACGCGATCCTGGTGGTCACGCCGGAGTACAACCACAGCTACCCGGCCTCCCTGAAGGCCGCCATCGACTGGCACTTCACCCAGTGGACGGCCAAGCCGGTGGCCTTCGTCAGCTACGGCGGCGCGGCCGGCGGGCGGCACGCGGTGCTGCACCTGGAGAACGTGCTGACCGAGCTCCACGCGGTGACGATCCGCGACGGACTGGCGTTCCCGAACTACTTCACCGCCTGGCGGGACGGCCTGCCGCTCGACCCCGAGGCGCCCGGGTACGCCAAGGCCCTGCTCGACCAACTGGCCTGGTGGGCGGGCGCGCTGCGCACCGCACGCGAGGCCGCCCCCTACCCGGCGTGAGGAGCACGGCCATGGAGTACGTACCGCTCGGGGGCACCGAGCTGACCGTCAGCCGCGTCGCGCTCGGCTGCATGGGCTTCGGGGACCCGGCGCACGGCGTCAACCCGTGGGCCCTGGACGAGGAGGCGGCGGCGCCGATGTTCCGGCGGGCCGTGGAGCTGGGCATCACCCTGTGGGACACCGCCGACGTGTACGCCGGCGGCACCTCGGAGGAGATCGTGGGACGTGCCGTCCGCGCGTACACCCGGCGCGAGGACGTCGTCATCGCCACCAAGGTCGGGCTGCCGGTGCACGACGGCCCCGGGGGCTCCGGGCTGTCCCGCACGGCGGTCCACGCCCAGGTCGACGCCTCGCTCAGGCGCCTCGGCACCGACTACATCGACCTCTACCAGATCCACCGTTTCGACCCCGGCACCCCGGTCGAGGAGACGATGGAGGCGCTGGACGAGGTGGTGACGGCCGGGAAGGTCCGCCACATCGGCGCCTCGTCCATGTGGGCCTGGCAGTTCGCCAAGATGCAGCACACCGCCGCGCGGGACGGCCGCCGGGCGTTCGTGTCGATGCAGAACCAGTACAGCCTGGTCCAGCGCGAGGACGAGCGGGAGATGTTCCCCCTGCTCGCCGACCAGGGCGTCTCCAGCCTGCCGTGGTGCCCGCTCGCCAAGGGCCGTCTGGCCCGCCCCCACGGGCGGGTGACCGGGCGGTCGGCGAGCGACCCGATCGGGCAGCGGTTCTTCGGTGACGTCGACCGCCCGATCGTCGACGCCGTCCAGGGGATCGCGGAGCGGCGCGGCATCCCCATGGCCCGGGTCGCCCTCGCCTGGGTCCTGGGCAACCCGGCCGTCGCCGCTCCGATCATCGGCGCCACCGACCCGGCCCATCTGGACGACGCGGCCGCCGCCCTGGCCGTCCGCCTCGACGAGGACGAGGTCGCGGCGTTGGAGGGCCCGTACACGCCCCGCCGGCCCACGGGGTTCTGAGCGGCCACCGGGCGCCCGTCCGCCCGCGGGAGCCGCCGGACGCCGAACGGCGGGGCCCCCGAGGGAGCCCCGCCGTCATGCCGTCGGCGTGCCGGTCACCGGCCGCCGTCGGAGGTCACTCCTGGCCGGCGGCCGCCTTGCGACGACGCATCACCAGCACGGCACCGGCGCCGATCAGCAGGGCGCCGGCGAGCGCGGCACCGCCCACACTCGCACCGGTGCTGGCCAGGCTGGAGCCCGGGGCGTCGGCGGAGGGCGACGGGCTCGGCGCACCGTCGGCCGGGCTGGAGACGCCGGCCGACGGGCTCTGGGACGACGTGGCCGAGGCACTCGGCGACGCGGACCCGGACGTGCTCGGCGTGACCGAGGCACTGGGCGAGGCCGAGCCGCTCGGCGTGACCGAGGTGCTCGGGGAGGTCGAGGTGCTCGGGGTGGCCGAGGTGCTCGGGGTGGCCGAGGTGCTCGGCGTGGGGGTGCCGCTCGGCGTGGCCGACGGCGTACCGCTGGGCACGACCGCGGGGCAGGTGTGCGACAGGTTGAACAGCTCCAGCTCGCCGCCGCGGACCTGGGCCACCGCCGAGGTCAGCTTCGCACCCGGCGCCGAGGCCACGTACGCGTGCTTGTCGGTCGGCGGGCCGAAGGTGGTCAGGACCTGCTGGCCGCCCGGCTCGAAGGTGACCGTGAGCTTGACGAAGTGCGCGTCGTTGCCCGGCAGGACGAAGTGCCAGCCGTCCTTGCCCGCGGGGATCCCGGGGCAGTTCTCGGCGCCCTGCTGCGGCGCGCCGCCGTCGGCGGTGGTCGCGGTGCGCGGCAGCTTCTGCCGCAGCTGCACGGTGTACGAGTCGTCGGCCGCCGCGAACGCCGGGCCGACGGCCGGGGCGGCTATCAACCCCGTGGCCGCCACCACGGCGGCCGCACGGAGGGAGAGGGAACGGAGCATGGGCTACCAACTCACATGTCAGGTGGAAGTGGACTGACGGGCTCCCCCGGAGAGCCCGACGGCCGCTCAGGGTTCTACGCGTCACCCCTGCCGGTCAAGTCCCTTGACGAAGCATGTGCACCACTCGTCACCGAATGCCGGATTCATCCTGGAACAACGATCCTGCGAACGGGCACCGGCGGCGACGACGGCCCGGCCGCGCGGGTGGCGCCGGACCGGGATCGGATCAGCGGATGCCCGCGGTCGTGAGCCGCTCCAGGATCGCCCGCAGCCACGGGCTGCGGACGGCCGGCTGCCGGGCCAGGGCGTAGCGGAACTCGACCCCGTCGATGCGGAGCGGGTGGTCGGCGCGCTGAGCGGGTACGTCGTCGCGCAGGACCCAGTCGGGGATGCCGCCCGAGGTGGGGACGGGCAGATCCGGCTCGGGGAAGGCCATCCACAGCCACACCCCGACGGGCAGGGGCACCAGGTGCGGGGGGTCGGACGTCCCGGCGGGGGCCCAGGGTTCGCCGGTCTGCGGATGGGTCGGTACGAGGAGGATGTCCGCTCCCCCGTCGGGGGCGGGCCGTCCGGGTCCGGCCAGGACCGCACGTCGCGCCGGCGGACCCGTGGGCAGCAGCCCGTCGAGGGCGTGTTGGAACACCTCCGTGACCAGACCGTCCGGGACCGTCACCGGCCGCCCCTCCGAGGCCACCAGCAGATGCGCGAGGGCCAGGCCGGCCGCGGCCACCCACTGCGGGCTCCACGACCATTCGCCCGTCCCCGCCGGTGAGCCCCAGGTGGCGATCGGCTCGACAGGAGGTGTGCCCTTCCGCTGCGCCATCAGGTCCGCCCAGGTCAGCGGTGCGGTGTCGGCGTCGGCAGAGCCGGTGGGGAGCCGGCGTACGGCGTCCGGGGCGAGCCATGTCGCCTGCCAGCGCGAACAGTCGTCGATCCGGGTCGCCACCGGCAGGCCGCAGGACGCGCAGGCCGTGTTGGGGCCGTCACCCCCGTCGAGGCCGCAGCAGGCGCCGCCACGCCTCCCCGGGATCAGCAGGGTGCCGCGGGTATCCCCGGGGGCGACGACGATCCCACCGGACGTGCCGTAGGACAGGGCGTGGACCGGCGCGTGGAAACCGCGGGCGGCCGCCTCGTCGGGAGGGATCTCCTCCCACCTCCGCCACGGCGGCCCCCAGGGCTCCGGGTCCACGGCGAACGTGCCCGGTTCCATCAGCACGGGCAACTGGAGCCCGTTCCCGAAGGCCTGCCGGGCGTGGAGCGGCAGGGCGACCGGGGACAGCGGGGTGGTCAGTTCGGCACCGCACCCCGCGCACACGAAAACGAACAACTACCCTCCGTCCGGGAAACGGAGGCATCATCGCAGCTCGGCGGGGGCCGGCCCAAGTGGGTTTCCGGGCGGGGGTCTCAGCCCCGGCGGCGGCGCACCTTCCGCTGCGGCAGGCTGCCGGCGCTCCAGTAGCCGTCGAGGACGCGCAGCAGTCCCTCCGGGTCGCGCATCACCTCGGCGATCCGGTCGCCGTAGGCGTCCGCGAGCGGGTCGCGGTCGACCGTGTGCCGCTCGGCGGCGGTGAAGGAGGAGGAGTACGCGTGGCAGGCGGGGCACCACAGGTAGTTGATCATCGAGGGGCGACTCCGGCCGGTTTCCTCGTGGTGGTAGGAGCGCAGGCCCGCGTGGCCGCAGACCGGGCAGGTGCGCTCGGTCACCGGCAGGTCGAGCTGGTCGCGGAGCGTCGCGCGGTGGTTCTCGTCGTATGGCCGGGCCATCGGACCGGTTGTCCTCTCGGTGGTACGGGCAGGGCGGTTGGCTGGGTGGTCGGTACGGGTGGGCGGTGGAACGGACGGGCCGGCCGCGACGGGTGCCTCCCGCCGCGGCCGGCCCACCGGTGCCGGTGTCAGGTGTCACCGGCACGGAGCCGTGGGAACGGCTCGGTCGTGGGTCAGTCCTGTCCCGATATCCTCCGCCACATCATCTCGCCGAAGGCCTCGGCGTCCTTCTCGGTACCCGTGTCACCGAAGTTGCGCATCCGGTTCTGGTGGTGGGTCTCGTGGAAGAACGAGATCACCGCCTCCCGCATGTTCCGAAGGCCCTTGTTGGACATCTCGATGATGGGCAGGCCGTTGCGGCCGGTCTTCGGCTTCGACGTGTACGGGTAGGTGGTCTTGATCGTGTTCGGGCTGTTGGCGTAGTTGAACTCGCCGGTGTCCGGGTCGATGATCCGTTCCCTGTGGACGACGTCGTACTTGTCCCACTCGGAGCGGTAGCCCGCCCGGGACAGGTACTGCTTGAGCCGTCCCAGGCTCACCACCGGGCCCTGCTCGTACTCGTTGGGCTTCTTGTTGGGCTTGCTGCGGTAGGTGTTGGCGTCCTTGGTGCCCGCGCTGCCGGCGTCCGGTGTCGCCCCGGGCTCGTCCGCGCCCTTGGCGCCGCCGCCCTTGCCGCTGCCTCCCGGCTCCGTCCCGCCCTTGCCGGTACCGGACTTCGGGGTGGACGGCGCGTCCCCGCTCTTGGGCGTGGTCGGCGCCGGGTCGGCCTTGGTGGTGGTCGGCAGGTCGCCGGAGAGCAGCTTCTTGACGGCGCCGACCACGTCCTCGCCGGAATCGACAGCGGTCTTGACCGCCTTGACCGCCTTGACGCCGGCGCTGATCAGCTTGACGGCTCCGTAGCCGTCGATCAGCAGCGTCCCGACCACGCCGGTCCACTGTCCGGCCACGTACGAGGTGGAACCGGTGTCGACGTCGAACAGGTTGGCGAGCGGGTGGTCGTCGACGTAGCCGGTGTGGCCCAGCCTGAACGGGCTGTCGTTCGAGTAGCCCGTCATGTTGTTGAAGGCGTCGTTGTCACCGTTGGCGATGTCGGCGAACGAGTTCCAGCCGTCGGAGAGCCAGTTGACGCTCCACTGCCACGGGTCACCGACGATGGAGTCCCCGACGCCGGTGAAGAAGCTGCCGACGTCGCCCCAGCTCCACCAGAGACCGTTGGGGTCACTGCCGGAGGTGGGGTTGCCCGCCCCGTAGGCGTAGCCGCCCATCTGGTTGGGGTCGCCGCTCTCGAAGACGGGGTCCACCTGGAGGAACCGGCCCTGCACCGGGTCGTACTGCCGGGCGCCGAGCAGGTCGAGGCCCGATGTGCTGTCGGTCGGCCTGCCCAGGTAGCCCCGGTTGTCCGCCCAGCCGGCCGGGGCGGTGCCCCGCGGGTTGCCGTACGGGTCGTACGAGCGCCGGGTGATGGCCAGGCTGGTGCCGTCCACCTGGAGCTGGGCGGTGCCCTGCGGGGTGGTCGGCTGGTAGCTGATCGTCCCCTTGCTGGAGCGGACCGTCACGGTGCCGTCGGGCGCGCGGTAGTACCGCAGGCCGGTCACGGTCCGGGTGACGCCGTCCAGGGTGAGCTGCTCGGTGCCGGAGAACAGGTACAGCGTGGTACCGGCCGGGCCGCGCTGGAGCAGCAGGCCGCCGTCCGCGTCGTACAGGTAGCCGGTCTGCCGGCCGTCGGTGGTGACCGTCGCGGTCCGGCCCTCGGCGTCGTAGCCGAAGGACTGGGTGGACGGCCGGGCCCCGGTGGTGGTCCGGGTCTCCACGTTGCCGGCGGCGTCGTAACCGGGGGTCAGCACGCTGGTCCCGGTGGTGGGGTTGCGGGTGGTGACGGCGGTGACCGCGGTCGGCTGCTTGGTGGGGGCGGTGCCGCCACCGGGGTAGGCCAGGGTCTGCGTGGTGTCCTTCGCCGCGTTGCCGGTGACGTCGTGGCTCACCTGCCGGCTGCGGTCACCGAGCCGGTTGAACTGCCAGTCCAGCCAGTAGGGCTCCGGACCGCCGACGGTCGACGGCGTGGGGCGCGCGGTGGTGCACTGACCGAGCTGGCCCGCCGTGGCGGCGGTCAGCCCCTTGGTGTCGGTCCAGGCGGTGACCAGCCGGTGCTGCGCGTCGTAGCCGAAGCACTGGGTGTCGGTGGTCCGGTCGGTGCCGCCGCTGGAGCGGACCTCCGAGATCGCCGTGACGTTGCCGGCCTGGTCGTAGCGGTAGGAGGTGTCGGAGATCGGGTTGGCGGTATTGGTCTGCAGGGTGACCCGGTTGGTGGCCGGACGGCCGGTCGCCTGGTCGTAGGTCTGCGCGGTGCGCAGCTGCTTGGTCGGCGTGCCCAGGGTGGTCTGCACCACCTGGCCGAGCGGGCTGTACTGGACCGAGGCGACGTACGGCCGGCTGGGCGAGCCCATGCTGACCAGGCCGCCCTCCAGGTTGTAGCCGTAGCCGACGGTCTCGGCCGGGAGCCCGCCGTCGGCGCCGTAGGCGGTCGACGCCAGCATGCCGACGGTGCTGGTGTACGAGGCCTTGGCGGTGTACGTGCCCGCCAGCGCGCCCTCGGCCGCCGGGATCACGGTGGTGGTCCCGGTCGGCTGGCCGACCGCGTTGTAGCCGTCGAACTTCTGCACGTAGGCGCTGCCGGCCTTGCCGCCGGCGTAGCGGATGGAGGCGACCGGCCGGCCCTTGCCGAGCGTGTCGTACGTCCACTCGGCCAGCAGCTTGGCCGGGTCGCCGGCGGTGTCGCCGGTGTACTCGGCGGTCCGGCGGCCCAGCTCGTCGTAGCTGAACGAGAGGCTCTGCTTGCGGGCGTCGGTGGTGCGGATCACCTGGCCGAGCCCGTCGTAGCCGGTGCTGGAGTCGCCGGTGGACGGGTCGCTGCGGGCGATCGTCCGGCCCTGGAGGTCGTACGTGTAGGACCAGGTGTTGCCCACCGTGTCCTTGACCGTGGAGATCTGGCCGCGCGGCGTGTAGGTGTAGCGGGTGGTCAGGTCGGCGGCCGGGGTGGTGTTCGCCGTCCCGGTCGACCAGAGCTGGACGTTGGCCGCGTCGTAGAGCACGACGTTGTCGTCCGCCTGCACCTTGAGGTAGCCGCCGGCGTGTCCGGCCGTCCCGCTGGACCACAGGGTGGTCTTCCCGGTGGCGTCCAGGACCACGAGGTTGCCGTCCGCCTGCATCACCGCGTACGCGCCCGGGTGTCCGCCGGTGTTGGCGGACCAGAGGGCCCGGTCGTCCACCAGCGCGGTGAGCACGAGGTTTCCGTCGGCCTCCATGGCGAGCCGCACGCCCGCGGAGAGCACCGACGTGCCGGAGGAGATCCGGCTGCCGCCGCCCAGCCGCCGGTCGGGCGTGGTGTCGCGGACGGTGGTGGCGGTGGTCCGGCCGAGCGCGTCGGTGTAGCTGGTCGTGGCCTTGCCGCCCTGGGCGGGCGTGGTGTCGACCCGCTCGACGCCCCGGTAGGTCGCGGTGGACTTCCAGAGCGTGCTGGCGAAGGACACCAGCGTGGTGCTCACCGCGCGGCCCTGGCCGTCGTAGGCGGTGCGGGTCACCGACGGACCGGTCCGGTTGGTCTCCGCCCACATGGTGCTGGACGGCGGGTTGGCGGCATCGGAGTAGGTCCCGATGCTGGAGACCTTCCAGCCGTGCGAGTCGTAGTAGGTGGAGGTGACCAGCCGACCGGCCGAGTTGTCCGCCGGGGTGGACTGGGTCTGGCGGGGCTGGAGGGTGCCGTCGTAGATGGTGACGGAGGTGCTGTACGAGCCGTCCTCGCGCAGGCCCTTGGTGGTCACCGAGGACGGCGTGGGGTTGTCGCCCGCCCCGTGCACGTCGTAGGAGAAGATCCGGTCGGGGGTCTGGGTGGCCTTGTCACGGCCGGGGGACCAGACCTTCTCGCGGCGGCCGAGCGCGTCGTACGTCGCGTCGGTGACCAGGTTGTTGACGTCCACCGAGTGGGTCACCGACCCGCGGCCCGGGGAGACCGTGCTGCTGGCCGTCCACTTCAGCGGGTTGGTGGTGCCGAGCTTGGTGGGCAGCACGCCGGACGGCGGGTCGTAGGTGCTGGTGGTGGTCCGGCCCGCCGCGTCCGTGCTGGCGGTGACCCGGCCGTACCGGTCGAAGGTCATCGCGCCGAGCACCTGGAAGCGCGGCCCGCCGCCGGCGTCGTAGGAGGTGACCGCCTCGGTCGCGGTGACGTTGCCGAGGGTGCGGCCGTTCTGGCCGAGCACGCCGAGGGTGCCGGGCCGCTCGATCGAGCCGTCGCCGTCGTAGTAGACCCGCTTGTGCGACAGCGTGGTGCCGGTGCCGGGCGCGGTGGTGCACGGGCCCGCGAGGCTGATCGTCTCCTTGGGGTAGACCAGCATCATCGGGTTGTCCGACGGGGCGTCGGCGTAGGTGGTGACGGTGCAGGTCCGCTGGTCGGGCGCCGAGACGTCACCCTGCTCGTCGACCTTCCAGATCCGGCCGACATCGTCGAAGGTGGTGCCGGTCCTGGTGGTCCGCCAGGTGCCGTCCGACAGCAGCCCCATCGTCCGGGACGCGGTCGAGGTGATCCGGCGGGCGGTCATGTCGGGCAGCGTGGAGAGCGTGTCCGGCGCCGGATCCTCCGAGGTCCACGCCTTGCGGGAGGCACTGGTGGTGACCTTGGAGCCGGGCGGGGAGGTCAGCGTACGGGTGACGACGCTGCCACCGGCCTGGGTGTGGCCGAGGGTCTGGTACGGGGTACCGGCCATCCAGGCGCTGTCGGTGATCTCCTCGTCCAGGACGTTCTTGACCGTGACGCTGCGCTTCGTCCCGTCCTTCTTGTAGTCACCGTCCATGCCCTGGAGGTAGGAGACGGTGCTCTGGGTGATCGGGTCCGGGGCGGCGCCGGTGGTGGTGGTGACGGTCCGGAAACCGCGGAAGTCGTTCCACGTCCGGTGCTTGTCGTCGGTCAGCTCGGAGTCGTCCCGGTGCCAGGCGGCGCCGTCCGTGTAGGTGTAGCCGGTCACCTTGGCGGGCGAGCCGGCCTTGGTCCGGTCGCTGGAGGTGACCTGGGAGACCAGGGTCTTGTGGAACCAGTCCTCGATCGGCTCCACACCCCCCGGGGTGTTCCAGAACACCGGGTAGCACGCCATGGTGTTGGAGTCGGCCGAGGCCGGCATGGTCTTCTTCTCGCGCGAGCACTCGGGGGCGCGGTAGGTGACCGCGACCGACTCACCGGTCTCGGTCTGCACGCTGGAGATCCGCGGGTGGTACAGCGGCGGGGCGGCCGGGGTGAGGCCGTCGACGCGGTTGTCCATCTCGATGCCGACGAAGGTGACCGGGTCGAGGGTGATCGGCCCGTCGCCGCCGGCGGAGGTGTCCTTGCCGGTGTGGACGATCTCCGAGAGCCACATCACCGACTGCAGCGAGCCGGTGGCCTTCGGGTCCTGGGTCTTGCCGGTGACCGGGTCGTAGGTGCCGCCCGCGTCCGAGAAGACCTGCTTCAGCTCGTAGGTGTCGACGTCCTGCCAGCCGGAGGCCGTCCGGACCTTGGTGTCGACGCCCTTCAGCCGGTGGGTCTGCCAGAAGGTCGGACCGCTGATCAGGCAGACGCCTTCGGTGTCCCCCTCCTCACCGATCTTGGTCTTCCAGTCGGAGGGGCAGTTCAGGTCGTACGGGGTGTCGGGCCAGTTGGCGGCGGTGTCCGAGGAGAGGTTGCCGTCCTTGCAGACGGTGTCCGAGGTGGTGCACCGCTGCGCCGTGCGGAAGACGACCTTGGCGGCCGGCTCGCGGCCCGCCCGGGCGTCCGCCAGCTGGTAGCCGTAGGAGATCTGGGTGAGGTGGCCGCCCCGGGTGTACTTGGTGAGGGTGCCGCCCTTCTCGGTCTTGTCCTCGTCGGGGACCTGGCCGAAGCCCATGTTGTAGTAGTTGGACTCGGTCGCCCAGTCGTAGCGCTGCACGTTGCCGTGCGGGTCGACCACGAAGTCCAGGTTGAACCGGTAGCCGACCGGCTTGTCGCACTGCGAGTCGTCGCCCTTGTCCGAACTGTGGCAGGGGTCGCCCGACTTGGGGTGATAGACCGGGATTCCCCAGGCGCTCTGGGTGGCGTCGTCGGTGGTGCCGCCGGGGGCGTGGTTGAGGCCGAGGTAGTAGGCGGTGCCGTCGGTCGTGGTGACCTTGAAGTACTCGCCCTGCCAGAGGCCGTTGGTCGCGCCGCTCAGCCGCTCGATCCTGGTGCCGTCGTCGGACACGAGGTGGTAGAAGCCGTCGGAATCCTTCACCAGCTGCCCGCTGTGGCTGCCCAGCGAGAGGGTGGCGTTCCAGCCGGCCCAGCAGGAGTCGCCGGAGTCCTTGATCCCCTGGTCCTTGCAGCTCTTGTAGGAGCGCTCGATGAAGCCGGGGCTGTAGGACCAGCCGTCACCGATCCAGGACGCCTGGGAGTTGCGCGCCGAGGTCTCCCCGTCCACCGACTGCGAGTCGTAGGACAGGCTGACCGCCGGTACCTCGCCGCCCAGCGAGGGCGGCACGGTCACCGGGTAGTGGTAGGTGAAGGCGCCCGAGGCGGAGGCGGACCAGGCGCCCGAGGCGGACAGCGAGGTCGCGCCGAAGTCGCCCTGGGATCCGCTGCTGCCGGACACAGCGGCCACCGCGACGCCCGCGGAGGACTGCGCGGCCGCCGCGGCGGACGGTGAGGCGAAGGCGCTGCCCGCCTTCGCGGTACCAGGGCCGGCGGGGGCGAGCGCGACCGTGCCGCTCAGCTTCCGGTTGACCGGGTCGTTGACCGCCTCGACCGGCGTACGGGTGCGGCAGGCGGCGAGCTGCGGGGTGGTGAGCGCGCACGCGGGCATCGCCACCAGCTGCAGCCGGGAGGCCCAACCGCCGCCGTACGCCTGCTCGATGGCGCCGTAGTCCAGGGAGACCGCGACGTTGCCGGTCTCCGTCCGGGCGTCGGCCCGGTCCAGGCCGACCAGCAGGCCGTCCACGCCGGCCTTCTTGGCCTGGCCCCGGTCGGCGAGCTTCACCCGGACCGAGGAGACCGGGCTGGCCGGGGCGAGCGGCGGCGCGAGGGACTTGGCCCGGGCGCCGAGCGCGGTGGGTGCGGCGGGCGAGACCGAGACCGGCAGGCCGCCGGCCTTCGCCTCGCCGGCGGGTGCCGACAGGCTGCGCACCGCCGGGGTCTTCCCCAGGTCGACGGTGGCGGTCGCGGCGGCCGGCCACTGCGCGGGCCTCACCACATGGGGCACCAACTCCCGCGCGCCGGGCGGGATCGCGGGTGCCGGAACGCTTCCCCCGCTGCCCACCGGGGCACCGGGGACCTTCGGCTGATCGGGGAGCGGGTCGGCGTCCCAGACCTTGTCCGTGTACTGATATCCGCCGACGATCGAGTCGGCGACGGCGAGCGGTGTCGCCATGGCGAAGAGGGTGGCCGTCGCGATCGCGACGATTCCCCGTTCCCTCCAGGCCCGTTTCCGGGCACCTCTGACTCCGCGCGGTCCTGCGCGCATGTGCAATCCCCCAGAGAAACAAAAATGGCCGGTGATCTGACGGACCACCAGCTGACGGCGCGTCCGGCCGTCCCCGAACCGTATTGCCATGACCGGGTCAGGGCAATAGCCTTCCCCCGCGGCCACTCCACTCCCTTCCGCCACACGGGCCCCCAAAGGTCTTCACAAGCGGCACCAGGGCGAGTAAAGACCGCAATTCCGACACGTGGTGGGGGGCCACGGGGCGACCACCTGTGAGGAGAAACACAGCGGCGCCCGCGATCGCCCACCGCCCGTCCCTGAAAGGGCGATCCATGGGGGAACACCTCCGCGCCCGGAGAAATCCGGCGCGCACACTGACACGCCGTCTGGCGCTGTCGGCGGCGGTCACCGGCCTGCTGCTCGGCAGCGCCGGACCGGCGCTCGCGGACGACCCGGCCCCCGCCGGTCCCGCGGGCACGGCGGCCCCGGCGGCGGACTCGCCGCTGGCCGCCGCCAAGGCCGAGGCCGCGCGGACCGGCGGGCCGGTCACCGTCGACGGCCTGACCACCGAGACCACGCGGACCGTCGCCAACGCCGACGGCACCTTCACCGCCACCACCCACCTGCAGCCCGCCCGGGTGCGCAAGGACGGCCACTGGAAGGACGTCGACGCCACCCTGACCAGGAACGGCGACGGCACCCTCTCCCCCGCGGCCACCCCCTCCGGTCTGGCCCTCTCCGGCGGGGGCGGCGGACCGCTGGCCACCCTCACCGACGCCGACGGGCGCAAGCTCTCCTACGCCCTCCCGTTCCCGCTCCCCGCACCGGTGGTGAGCGGCAGCACCGCGCGGTACAACGGCGTCCTGCCGGGCGTCGACCTCAAGGTCACCAGCACCGACCAGGGCGGCTTCCACGAGGTCCTGATCGTCCACGACGCCAAGGCGGCCGCCAACCCGGCGCTCGCCGCGCTCAAGCTGACCACGAGCGTCAGCGACGGCCTGTCGCTGACGGCCGACCACGACGGCCGGGTGGCGGTCACCGCCGCCGACGGCAGCGCGGTCTTCCGCTCGCCGACCCCGCTGATGTGGGACTCGACCACGACCGCCGCCGCGCCTTCACCCGGTGCCACGTCGCCGGCCGCCAAGGCACAGGCCGCGCCGCAGGCCGACGCGCCCACCGACGCCACCCCCGCCACGACCTCCACCCCTGAGCAGCCGGGCAGCTCCGCTCAGGTCAAGCGGATCGCCGTGAGCCACGAGGGCAACACCCTCACCCTGGTGCCGGACGCCGGCCTGCTGGGCGGCGCCGACACCGTCTGGCCGCTGTACATCGACCCGTACACCAGCCCGATCACCAGCAAGAAGAGCCACTTCGTCACCGTCAAGGAGGGCTGTGCGAGCCAGAGCCCGTACGACGACGCCCAGGACAACGGCGAGGGCGTCGGCTACCAGCGCTGGCAGGACTGCTTCGGCCTCAACCGCGCCTACTTCGAGCTGAACATCGCCAACCTCGACAAGAAGATGGTGATCTCCAAGTCGGTGGTCCACCTGACCTCGACCTACGGGGCCTCGTTCGACTGCGACAACGAGACCGACATCCGGCTCGCGACGGTCACCGCGATCGGCGGGTCCACCAGCTGGAACAACCAGCCCGACATCACCGGCGACGGCTACATCGGTGGCACCCAGAAGGTCAAGAGCTCCAACATCAGCCAGAAGTGCGGCAACCACGCCGTCAACTTCGACGTCACCGGTCAGATCAGGAAGCTCTCCGGCGTCAAGGACAGCTGGACCTTCGGCCTCTGGGGCAACGAGTCCAAGTCGAGCAGCAACAACGACTTCGTCCGCTTCGCCAACAACCCCTACCTGACCACGGTGTTCGACATCGCCCCCGCGGTGCCGGACAACCTGGGCACCACCCCGGCCACCCGCTCCCCCGCGAGCAACGGCTGCGCCGGCGCGGCGGACGGCTGGATCGGGCAGTCCGGCCTGGCCGGGGACGCCTCGGACATCACCCTCAACGCCCGCCTCAACACCGAGATGAGCGGGGTCAACCTCCGCGCCCGGTACGAGATCTGGGACACCAAGACGGCGGCCGCCGACGGCGGCTCGACCGACAAGGGCGCCCCCGTCAGCGGCTGGGTCAGCGACGGCGGCACCACCCGGGTCAACATCGGCTTCAAGGTCGCCGACGGCCACCAGTACGGCTGGCACGTCAAGGCCGAGGACGGCACCCTGGCGAGCCCCTGGTCCGCCAACTGCTACTTCAAGATCGACCTGAGCGCGCCGAGCATCCCCTCCTTCACCGACTCGCCGGTCTTCCCGCCGCTCGGCGGCGACAAGGCGCCCACCGGCCACGCCGGTGACACCGGTGTCAAGATCACGGTGAGCGCGAACGACCCCACGCCCACCGGCTGCACCCGGGGCAGCTGCGTCAGCAGCGGCGTCGACCGCTTCGAGTACTCCCTCGACGCCAACATCCCGGCCAACGGCGCCGCCTCGGTCAACGCCGTCGCCACCACCGGCGGCAGCGCCACCGCCGAGGTGCCGATCGTGCTGAGCGCCGCCCAGTGGGGCGCGCACACGCTGTTCGTCCGGGCCGTGGACAACGCCGGCAACACCCAGGGCACCGTCGGCCAGTACAGCTTCTTCGCCCCCTGGAACCCGGCCACCAAGGTCACCGCCGGCGACCTCGACGGTGACGCGGTGCCCGACCTGATCGCCCCCACCACCGAGGGCGACCTCATCCTGGTACGCGGCAACGCCGACCCGGCCGGTCCGCCCGTCAGCGCCTCCACCAAGGCCCAGAGCCCGGACGGCACGGGGTGGAACAACTACCTGGTCGCCCACCGGGGCACCGCCACCGGCACCAACGTGGACGACCTGTTCGCCTACTCCCGGTCGACCCACGAGCTGTACCTCTACCAGAACGACGCCGTGACGCCCGGCGGCACGACCGGGCGCTTCACGCTCACCCAGAACGTGGTCCCGATCCGGAACTCCTCCTCCTGCCCGGCCAAGGGCGCGGACGGCACCTGGAACAACGTCACGCAGATCCTCGCCCCCGGCAAGCTCGCCCGGTTCGCCGACGCCCCCGACCTGATCACCGTCGACAAGGGCGAACTCTGGTACTTCCCCGGAACGTTCCAGGCCGGCTGCAACCTCGGGGCCGGCGTGCGGATCGGCACCGGTGACTGGACCGGCACCACCCTGCTCGCCCCCGGCACGGTCGGCGGCCAGCCGACCCTGTGGGCCCGGGACGACGCCACCGGCGCGGTCAGCAGCTTCCCGCTGACCTTCAACGCCGGCGTGCCGACCACGAAGATCACCGCGCCGACCCACGCCCCGCTGGTCTCCGGCGTGCTCGGCACCGACAACAAGAACCTCTGCCTGGACATCGCCGGCGGAAAGACCACCAACGGCACCGCGGCCTGGATGTACACCTGCAACGGCACCGCCGCGCAGCAGTTCACGCTCGGCGCCGACGGCAGCGTCCACGCCCTCGGCAAGTGCCTGGACGTGAAGAACGGCGACACCGCCAACGGCACCCCGGTGCAGCTCTACCAGTGCAACAACACCGGCGCCCAGGCGTGGACCCCGGGCCCGTACCCGGGCACCCTGAAGAACACGCAGTCCGGCCGCTGCCTGGCCGACCCGGCGGGCAACCGCAACCCGCGCACCCAGGCGGTCATCTGGGACTGCCTCGACATCGCCGACCAGAAGTGGGCCGCCACCAGCGGCAACGTGCTGCCGACCGCGCAGAAGGTGCTGCCGCTCGGCGTCGGCGAGCGGGACCACCCGACCGTCGCCTCCCCCGGCGACGTGCAGGGCACCGGGTACCCCGCGCTCTACGCCGGCTCCCGGTCCGGCCGGCTGACCGAGTACCCCGGCGCGGCGCCGGCCGGCGGCCTGGCCCGGTTCGGGGCCCCGGTCGCCATCGGCGACGTCCGCCAGCCCTCCGCCTGGTGGAAGCTGGACACCACCGCGGACAGCATCCGCCCGACCGGTGAGCTGACCCTCAACGGCGGCGCGACCGTCGGGGCCGACCCGGCGCGCGGCGGGGTCCTGACCCTCAACGGCTCCACCGCGTACGCCGCGACCGCCGGCCCCGCGGTGGACACCGGCCGCAGCTACACGGTGTCGGCCTGGGTGAAGCTCACCAGCCTCACCGCCAACTCCACCTTCGTCTCGCAGTCCGGCACCAACGCCAACGCCCTCCAGCTGTACTACTCCAGCGGGGCGCACGCGTTCGCCTTCGGCCACGCCCACGCGGACGACACCACCGGCGCCTTCACCAGCGCCTACGGGCCCACCAGCGGCGCGCTGGCACCCAAGACCAACACCTGGTACCACCTGGTGGGCGTCTACGACGCGGACTCCGCGGACCTGCGCCTGTACGTCAACGGCGAGGCCGCGGCCACCGCCGACTACGCGGGCACCGTCTGGAACGCGACCGGCCCGCTGCAACTCGGCCGCCGCATCTCCAAGGGCACCTACGGGGAGTACGCCGCCGGCCAGATCGCCGACGTACAGCTCTTCCCCGAGGCGCTCACCCCCATCGGCGTCGCCTCCCTCGACGGGAAGCGCCCGGTGCCGACCCAGCTGAGCTGAGCCCGCCCGCCCCGCTGAACCGACGCGGCCCGGCCACCCCCACCCGGGGTGGCCGGGCCGTTCGGCGTTCCGGCCGCGTGGCACGACCCCTGGGGGCGAGCGGCCGTCATCCCGTGTTCACGGCCGACGGGCTCCGGGGCGGGACCCGGGCGTCGGCCCGGCGGGGGCTCGTCATCCGCCGTCACACGAAGGTCGGCGGGTGGATCATCATGGCGACGACCAGGAGCGCCGGGAGCAGCAGGTGGGCGGTGAGGGCTCCCGTCGCGGCGAAGCGCCGGCGGCGCCACGGCGTCGCGCGCCGACCGGAGACCGCGGCTCCCAGCAGGGACCCGAGGAGGAACACGGCGAGCAGCGCCGACGTCCGGGCGAGCCTGCCCTGACCGGATCCGCCGGCTTCGGGCTCGGGACACCAGATGTACGCCAGCAGGCTCACGTCGATCACCGCCGTCATCACACCGAACACCAACGCCCCGGCTCTGTCGTCCGTCCGGCCCCTGATCTCCGTCCCCGCCATGTCCGCCGCCCCCTCAATCCTCATGATCGAACGGCCATGATGGCATCACGCAACGGGGGTGGCGAAGGAGTGCGCCAGCCGGTGCGCCACTCGCGTTCCGGGACGGGGCCGTCGACGTCACCCCGATCGCCTCGTCGCCTCGTCCCCACTGCTCCAGCAGCTCCTCCATGGCCTCGGCCGCCGACCGTCATCCCTCGGCGCGGAGCGGTTCAAGGACCTCCAACGCCCCCGCCCGCCGGGCCGTGTCCGCGCCGAGGATGCGGGTCCACGCCAGCGTGCAGTACCCGTCACCTGATCGGGCCCGCTTCTCCGCCTCGTCGTCGTGGCCGAGTTCGAGGAGGCGGGTTATCAGGTGCGCGGGTGTCGGGCCGTCGTACGTCCGGGCCCGCGCGGTGGGGGCGTCGGCGTTCACCCGCCGCACCGTACCCCGGGGCCGCGGCCGGCGGGCCGGTCCTGCGGGCCGCAGACGCGTACGGCGGCGGTGTGTTGGACCCGCCCCGGAGTGGCGCCCGCAGTGCCGTGCGGGTCCTCCTCGGCACCCGACCGCGGGATTTCCCGTGCCCGGGGGTGCGTTGGGCGGGCGGAAGGTCTATAAGGAGCCTAAGTTAGGGGATGAAAGAGGATAA
Organism: Kitasatospora sp. NPDC004240; assembly: GCF_053603215.1. Lineage (NCBI taxonomy): Bacteria > Bacillati > Actinomycetota > Actinomycetes > Kitasatosporales > Streptomycetaceae > Kitasatospora > Kitasatospora sp. NPDC004240. Next base: position 25,204 of record NZ_JBSGFD010000090.1, read on the forward strand.
ATCCTCCCTTCGTCGTTGTGGAGTCGTCATCATGAACAAGGGACAACTCGTCGAGGCGGTGGCCGGTCAGCTCGGTAGCCGCACCGTTGCCGAGGACGCGGTGGACGCGGTCCTCGACGCCATGGTCCGGGCGGTCGTCGCCGGAGAACGGGTGCAGGTCACCGGCTTCGGCACGCTGGAGACGGTGGAGCGTGCCGGCCGGTACGCCCGCAACCCCCAGACCGGCGAGCGCGTGAGGGTCAAGAAGACCACCGTGCCGCGCTTCCGTCCCGGCCAGGGCTTCAAGGACCTGGTCTCCGGGGCGAAGAAGCTCCCCAAGGCCGGACCGGCCGTCGCCAAGGCCCCCAAGGGCTCGCTCACCGCGGGCAAGGCCGAAGCCGCCGCACCCGCGCGCAAGCGGGCGGCCACCAAGCGCACCGCGGGCGCCGCGGCGGCCGCGACCACCGCGGTGACCGCCGCGAAGAAGACCACCACCAGGAAGACCACCACCGCGGCGGCGAAGAAGACCGCCGGCGCGGTGAAGAAGACCACCGCCCCCGCCAAGAAGACCGCCACGGCGGCGAAGAAGGCCACCGCTCCCGCGAAGAAGACGGCCGCGGTGGCGAAGAGCGCCGCGGCCCCCGCGAAGAGGACCACCGCCGCGGCCAGGAAGACCACCGCTGCTGCCAAGAGCACGACGCCCGCCAAGACCACCGCCCCCGCCAAGTCCACCGCCCCCGCCAAGCGGACCACCGCCGCGGCCAAGAAGACCGCCACCGCGGCGAAGAAGACCACCGCCCCCGCCAGGAAGAGCACGGCCGCCGCCAAGAAGACGGCACCCGCGGCCAAGAAGGCCGCACCGGCCAAGCGCACCACCCGCCGTACGACCGCGTGAACCGCCCGGGGGCCGCACCCCGGCTCCACCCGGCCCCTCGCCACCGACCTCACCACGCCGCCCGCCCGGGACACCGGCACCGCGCGGGCGTGCCGGTTCAAAGCGGCATCGATCGCCCCACCGGTCGAGGTCGGTGACGGCAGGGCCCTCGCCCGTCGGCGTTGTCGTACGCGCTCGCTAGAGTCCGCGTACGGATCGAGCAGCGCGAGGAAGGGGCCGGGCCGATGTCCGGGAGGGTGGCTGTCGAGGCCCGTTACGGGGTCGACTGGGACGTGTCGTCGGGGGTGCTCGTGCACCCGCTCACGGAGACCGGGGCCCGGGAGCGGGACGCGGCCGGTGAGCCGTTCGTCGTGGAACTGCGGGAGGCGGGCGGCCGGGTACGGACCGTGGTCCGCTCGTGCGCCACCCGGGGTGTCGTGCACGTCCTCGTGGTCGGGGCCGCGGGCGCCGTCGACCGGGAGTACCAGTACCTCGACCTGTGGCCGGACCTGCTGCACCTGCGGAGCTTCCGCGACTTCCGCCCGCCGGGCGCGGACGCCGCCGAACCGTTCACCCCGCCGTGGTTCGAGGCGGACATCGCGCCGGACGGCGAGGCACGCATCGACGCCAACACCGCCGACGGCGGGCTGTTCCAGACCCGGGCCGACGTGCCGGCGCCGTACCGCACCCTGGCCCGGGCACCGTTCGGCCGGTGGGACACCTATCTGGAGCAACCGGCGTCCATCATCACAGCGGACGCGGACGCCGCTCCGGACGACGACGCCCGCGACCGCGCGGTGCGCCGGCCCGCCTGGGCCGAGCTGCCCGGGCTGCGCCCGCGTCACCTGCGGACCCTGTTCACCGCCGGAGCGCGCCTGGAGTTCGACGACGGCCGCACCGCCGAGGTCCGGGAGCCCGAGTCGGCCGGCATCCTCCGGCTGCCCACCGGGCGGGTCATCGCCGGCGACCCCGGGTGGATCGGTGCCGAGCACGAGCCGTTCACGGTCACCGTACCGGCCGGCGACCACCCCCTCCTGATAGCCCAGATGAACTGGGTCAAGGACGAGGAGGGCGAGGACGACGAGTGGGGCGACGAGGACAAGTGGGGTGATTGGGGTGACGAGAACACCGCGGCGAAGCTGGTGATCCTGCCCGACCGTCCCACGGTCGGCTGGGAGCCGGCCCTGCGTCCGGGGCAGGACCCCCAGACCCTCGGCCCGAACAGCTTCTACGGCTTCGACGTGGACACCGCCACCGGATGCTTCCTGGACGCGGCCGTCCGAGACGCCCTCGCGAAGGCCTACAATCCGCTCAGGGGCCTGCCCGGCTCCACCGACGGCTCGAACTCCTCCTACCCCTCGTGGACCGACCCGGACACCGGCGGAACGGTGATCACCTATGTGACCGGCATGGGAGACGGCTCCTACCCCGTCTGGATCGGCCGCGACTCCGAGGGCCAGGTCACCTGCCTCGTGGCCGACATGCTCCTCCTCCACGGCGCCCGGCCCGTCCCACCCACCGTCGAGGACCCGACCCCCTACCGCGTGCCCCTGCCGCACCATCCGGCGGAAGCGCCGCCCTGCGGACCCTTCCCCGCCGCGGCCGACCACCTGGCCCGCCTCCGCACCGACATCACGGCCACGGCGGAGAGCGTCCGTGCCTCCCTTAAGCCGTGGGAGTGAGGCAGATGGTGACCGAAGACGGCCCCCGCACTCCGCCGCGTCCCTCGGACGTCGTCGCGGTCTTCCCCGAGCTCGCCACCCATGCGCGGACGGCGGTCCGGCTGCATCCCGTGCCGGCCGAACCGGGCCCGCGCGACAGCTCCGTGGGAGGACCCCTGGCCTGGCCGGAGGACGAGCCGTGGCCGACCTGCCCGGGCGGCGGGCATCGCGCGCATGCGCAGCCCCACCGCCCGGCCAACGTCCGGGGCGAGCGCTCGGTGTGGTTCGCCCACCACGGCGAGATCACCTGGGACGACATACCCGCGGACACGTCGTGGCCCCTGCTGCCCGTGCTGCAGGTGTACGCGCGTGACGTGCCCTGGTACGACGGATTCCCGGAGGGTACGGACGTCCTCCAGATCCTGTGGTGCCCGTTCCAGCACGGCTACGACACTCCGGCGGTGCCCTACAACGGCATCGCCGGCCCGTGGGTCCGGATCCGGTACCGCCGCACCGACGACCTGGGAGAGCGCTTCCTGACGCCGCCGGAGCCGGTGGCCGTGGGCGAGCCCGGCTTCCTGCCCACCCCGTGCCTGCTGCGGCCGGAGCCCGTGACCGAGTACCCGCACCCGGGTGTCCTGGGCGAGGAGTTCGAGGAGCGGGTCGAGGAATGGGAGCAGGAGACCTTCGCCGACCCCGACGACCCCGACGACTACGAGCCGCGTTACTCCTGGGACCTCTCGACGGCCCCGGGCTGGAAGCTCGGTGGCCACGAACCCTGGAACTACCAGGGCTACTACGGGCCGGTGCGGTGCCACACCTGCGGCGGCGGGATGCGGTTCGTGGCCGCGCTCGCCAGCGAGGAGTGGGACGGGAGCACGATGAGCTGGGCGCCGGCGGGCTTCCCGGACGGCGGCCCGAGCGCGGTGCGGCGGCGTCAGGAGCCGACCGACGTCGTCCTCGGGCACCAGGAGACCATGCGCGTCTTCGCCTGCCCCCGTTCCGCGGACCACCCGGTCATCAGCGACCTGATGTAGGCGGGTGCCTTCCCGCCGGACCGTACGGGCCCGTCTCCACCGGGCGGGGCCCCACCAGCCCCACCGGACGCGGAAGTTCCGCCGAAGGTGTCGCCGCGACGGCCCGCCGTCCGTAGGATCGGTGCGGCCGCGCGGTGGGCGCGATCGGTGGGCCCAGCGGGCCCTGCCGGTGGAGGGAGGGGCGCCGCAGTGCGATTCGCCGGGGTGGGTCTGACGCGCGACGGTTACCGGATCGCCGTGGTGGACGCGGACGGACGGCCGGCCGGGCCGGTCGAAGAGTTTCAACACTGCTCCTTGGACAGGCCGTTGGCCCGGTTGGCCGAGCTGGCACGGCAGGCGCCCGAGGGCTTCGCGGTGGTGGTCGACAGCGGCAACGGGATCCTCGACAGCTCTCTCACGGCGGCCGGCGTGACGGTTCTCCGCGCCGACCCTCCACTCCTGACGGATGGTCAGGTCACGGCGGAGGCCCTCGCCGATCTGGGACGCGCCCGGCCGGACTCCCTGGTGGCACTGGGCGACGGTGGCTGGACGATGAGCGGGCGCGAGGGGGAGATCGCCGCCGCGGAGGCGGCGTCCGGCCCGGTGGAGCGTCAACTCGCCGCGCGGGGATGGCTCCTGCGCGGCGGGGAGGTCCCGGAGCCGCTGGTGGCGCTCACCTTCGACGACGGCCCGCACCCGGAGCACACCCCGAGGATCCTGGACGTACTGCGCCGCCACGAGGCCCCGGCCGCCTTCTTCTGCATCGGCCTGCACGCGTTGGCCCACCCCGACGTGGTACGCCGGATCGCGGCCGAGGGCCACACCCTGGGCAACCACACCTGGTCGCACGCCTATCTGCCGGACCTCGGCCCCGTCGAGCTGCACCGCCAACTCTCCTTCACCGCCGAGGCGATCGCGGCGGCCGGGGGCGGCCCGGTCGAGTGGCTGCGGCCCCCGTACGGCGGGCGCAGCCCCGAACTGCTGGAGCGGGTGGCGCGGTCGGGGCTGCGGACGGCGCTGTGGGACGTCGAGACCAGTGACTGGGCGCGGCCCGGGCCGGAGGTGATCGCCGAGCGGGTGCTGCGACAGGTCCGGCCGGGGTCGATCGTGCTGATGCACGACGGCGGCGGCGACCGTTCCCGGACCGCCGCCGCCCTCCCCGCGGTGATCACGGGCCTGCGGGAACGCGGCTACCGGCTGGTGACCCTGGACGAGCTGGCCGCGCACCACCCCGCACCGGTGGAACCCGCCCACCGCTAACGGCCTCGGGAGCCCGGGTAGGCGTCACAACTCACCCGACCTGTGTTACCGTTCCCACGTCACGGCCGGGACGGGACGGGATAATCGACCGGTGGACTCGATCTACCGCAGCACGACGGGCAGGGACCTCATCCAGCGCTGGTGCCTCGACCGGCTCGACGCATGGGCGATACCGCACGAACGGACGACGGTCACCGCCAACGGCGCACGGACCCATGCGGTCCTCGCCGGAGACGGCGCCACGACAGTCACGTACGTCCCGGGCACCAACTTCAACGCCGCCGCGTCCCTACCACTGGCCACGGCCCTCGTCGCCGCCGGCCACCGGGTCCTGCTGGTGGACGTCCCGGGCCAGCCCGGTCTCAGTTCCGGCGAACGAGCTCTCGCCGGCGGCCGGTTGTCCTGGTACGGCGCATGGCTGGGCAAGGTGATCGAGAAGATCGCGCCCGAGCCGGTGGCGGTGATGGGCCACTCCTTCGGTGCCGCCATAGCCCTGTCCGCCGACTCGCCCAGGATCAGCCGGCTTGTCCTGGTCTCGCCCGGCGGATTGACCAGGCTCAGGCTGACCCCGGCCGTACTGGCCACCTCGGCAGCCTGGTTCCTGCGGCCCGCACCCACGCACAGCGCCCGGCTCCTGCGCGCCATGCTCGCCCCCAGCCATCAACCCCGTGAGGACCTGGTGACCTGGATGACGCTGGTCGCCCGGCACTCGCGCTCCAGCGGGGCGCCCGGCGCCGCGGTCCTGCCCACGCGGTCGGTCCCCCGCCTGGTCGTCACCGGCGAGCACGACGTCTTCCTCCCGCCCAGGCGGCTCGTCACGGCGGTGCGCAGCACACTCGGCGCCGAGCTGGGTGTGGTCTCCGATGCCGGCCACCTCGTGGTCGAGGAGCGCCCCGAGTACCTGTCCACCCTGCTGGAGAGCCCGGCCGGCCCGCCTGCGACACACGTGAGGTAGCCGTGCACCGGGTGCCGCCGCTGCCGGGAACGTCCCTGCCGCCGCAACCACCGTCCAGGACCCGCGCCCCACCCGGAAGCAGACGCTCCCAACGCTCCCGAGCCGTCAGGCGTGCGGATCGATCCGCTGGTGTCAGTGCCGGCTGGGATGCTGGCGGGTATGGACGACGAGACGCTGATGCGGGGCCGGGTGTACGGGGCGGACCACGACGACCCCGATCCCGGGCCGCGGCCCGGTCATGTCTACCGGGAGCTGTGCGGCGGCCCGCTCGACGGGCTCCTCCTGGACGTGACGGGCTGGGGCCCCGAGGACCTCGCGGAGGGCGCGGCGCTGCCCACGGAGATCGGCCGGTACGGCGCGGGTGGACGCGCCCACTACGAGCCGCGGCCCGCCGATCCGCGCCGGTGGGACTGGGTCGGCGACAGCGCCTGACCCCTGCCGGGCGGCGCCCGCCCACCCCCGGCGGGCGACACCGGGTTTCGAGCGATGATCATCGGGCAGTAAGATCATCCCGCAACACGACGCGAAGGGGAGCTCAGTGGCGCGGGTTGCGGTGATCGGCGGGGGTATCAGCGGGCTGGGAACGGCGCTCATGCTCGGCCGGCGGGGCCATACGGTCACGTTGTTCGAGCAGGACGCGCGGGAGGCCGGAGAGGACCTGGAGCGGGACTTCTTCCGCTGGGCCCGGCCCCGGGTCCCGCAGGCCGTCCAGCCCCACTCGTTCCTCGCCCCCGTACGCACCGTGCTGCGCGCCGAGACCCCCGACGTCTACGCGGACCTGCTGGCACGCGGGGCCCGGGAGTACCACGACTTCGACTGGTTCGACGAGCATCCGCCGCACCGGGACGGCGACGAGGAACTGGTGACCCTGCGCACCCGCCGCATCGTACTGGAGGCCGCCCTGGCCGCGGCCGTACGGCGGGAGCCCGCCGTCGAGGTGCGGCTCGGCCGCCGGGTGAGCGCCCTCGCCGTCGAGAAGGGCCGCCCGCCCCGGGTGACCGGCGTGCGGACGGGTGACGAGACGTACGCGGCGGACCTCGTGGTCGACGCGTCCGGTCGCCGCTCGCCGGTCCCGGCCTGGCTGGTCGCGGCCGGTTGCCGCCCGCCCGTGGTCGAGAGCCACCGGACCGGGATCACCTACCTCTGCCGCTGGTACCGCCTGCGCGCCGACGGCCCGCGTGACCCCGGGCGGGTGAAGAACGGCTCGGCCTCCCCGTTCGCGCTCGCCGGCGTCTTCCCCTCCGACAACGACACCTTCGCGGTGAACGTGGTGGTCTCCACGGCCGATCCGACCCGCGCCGCGCTCACCGACCCCGCCGTCTTCGAGGCCGTCGCCCGCCGCTTCCCGGCCAGCGCCGCCTGGCTCGACCTGGACCCCGAGCCGCTGTCGGCCGTCCTGCCGATGGCCGGCCTGGACAACCGCTGGACCTCCCTCGCCGACGCCGACGGACCCGTTGTCACCGGCCTGGTCAACGCCGGCGACAGCCTCGTCCACACCAACCCGACCCTCGGCCACGGCGTGGCGCTCGGCCTGCGCGCCGCCCGGTACCTCGCCGCCCACGCCGACCGGATCGCCGCAGACCCCACCGGCTACCACGGCTGGACGACCGAGGCCCTGCGCCCGTGGTACGACGCCCAGGTGACGGCCGACCGCGTCAACGAACAGCGCCTCGCCGAGAGCGCGCCCCTCTCCGACCGGCGGGCCGCCGCCCTGGCCGCCTGCGCCTTCGAGGACCCGGTCGTCATGCGGGCCCGGGCCCAGGTACGCCACCTCGTCCGGCCGGCCGCCGACGCGTACGGCACCGAGGAGGTGGACCGCCACCTCTCCGCCTGGCTGGCCGCCCGCCCGGACTTCTCGCCGGAGCACGACGGCCCGACCCGGGAGCAGTGGGACACGCTCATCCCGGGCTGAGCGCTCCCCTGTCGGCAGGCCGTGGGTGCTTCCGGGCGCGCGGTGGATAATTCGCTTGCCCGAGGGCGGGGGTGGTGGATGCAATGTCGGGCATGGTCGACCGGATGCGCCCGCCACGGCGGGACGCGGCGACCGCGTACCACCGGGCCGTGTCACCGCGGTCCGGGCCGCCCGCCACCGAACCGCCGTACGGGAGAAGCCGCCGCATGAGTACGCCCGCCTCGTCCCCCGTCCGGATCGGCGCTCTCGTTCCGTTGACTGCGGCGTCGAGTTCGGGACAGGCCGCCCGGACCTCCTTCAGGCCCACGGCCTCGTCGGGGCGAAGGCGCTCGGGGCGGCTCATGATCCAGC
>NZ_JBSGFD010000091.1:0-32804 GCF_053603215.1 Kitasatospora sp. NPDC004240
CGCCGGACCGAGGTCCGACGGGCCCGCGCGCTCCCCGGTGCCGGTCAGAGCGGCGGCGCGGCGCTCCCCGCGGCCGGCGAGGGCAGCGGCGGACGGGCACCCAGCGAGCCGAAGCCGGTCGGCCCGGACGGCGGTACGGGCGCGGGCGGCGGTACGGGAGCGGACGTCGGGAGCGGCTCGTCCGCCCCGGAGGCCGCCCGGGCGACCGCCGCGGCCGCGCCCTGGCCGGCCCCCGCCGTCTCGGGGATCCGCGCCCCCGCCGGGAGCCGGGCCGCCGAGGTCCCGAACCCGACCGGGCCGGGCACCGCCATCACGGCCGCCGGCGCGGCGGCCATCGCGACCGCCGCGCCGTCCACGCGGGCGGCGTCCACCCGACCTGCGTCCGCCCAACCGTCGTCCGCCCGACCGCCGTCCGCCCGACCGCCGTCGACGCGCCCGGCCTCCGCCCCGAAGTGCCTGCGCAGGTCCGCCTCGCCGTAGCGGTGGCAGTCCCGGTGCCAGACCAGGATCCCGGCGAGCCAGTTCCGCAGCTCCCGCACATGGCCGTCGAGCAGCTCGCGGGCGGCCGCGTCGAGCTCGAAGTCGTCGTACAGCACCGGCAGTTCGTTCGCCGCGACGTGCTCGAACTGGGCCAGCCGGGCGTGCATCAGGTCATCGACGATACGGACGGCGGACGGGTAGTCGCAGTTGAAGAAGTTCTGCACCACCAGGACGAGGTTGTGCACCTCGCCCTCGTACTCGATCTCCTTCTGGTACGAGAACAGGTCGTTCATCATGGTCGCGTAGTCGGCGGCCGCGTTCTCCAGCGAGCGCATCGGACCGCTCGTGTGGATCTCCGGGGGCACCGCGTCGCCGTGGCCGATCCTGGCCAGGCCCATGGTGAGGTCGGAGCCGAAGGTGGCGCGGCGCATCTCGGTGTAGTCGACCGGATCGGGGATCCGGTTCTGCGCCTGGTTGTCGAGCTCCCAGAGCCAGGAGGCGAGCATCGCCTCGACCGACTCGCGGAACCTGCCGCGCGCCTCGGTGCCCGTCCCCGCCACGGTGCGCTCCCAGAGGTCCGCCAGGCCGCGCTCCAGCGCGCTCTCCGGGGCGGGCACCTCGGTGTCGTCGTCCACCGGCATGAAGGCGGAGAGCCGCTCGGTGACCACCCGGGCGCCGGCCAGGTCGCGGGTCCGCCCGAACACCACCGGGTAGTAGTCGTCGGCGTAGGTGCCCCAGGTCAACCAGTCCGAGGTGAGGTCGAGTTGGTCGGCGGTGGCGTCCGGGTGGATGCCGGCCGCGCAGAGCGGGAAGTCGTAGTCGGCGAGCTTCCCGGCCGTCCAGACGCCCGAGCCCGGCACACCGGGCTCCGCCTCCAGCAGGCCGATCCCCTCCGCCCAGGCGAGGACGTGCTCCCGGGAGGCGTCCAGGTGCGGGCTCGGCTCCACGGTGAACGGCAGCGCGAACTCCGGCAGCCGGGACGGCCCGACGCTCCGGAAGGGGACGTGGCGGTACGACCGCGCCCGCCGCTCCCCCGGGTCGCCGCCCACCACCGGCCCGGCCGGACCGTCCTTCATCGCCCCGGACCGCAGGACGTCCAGCGCCGAGGTGCCCACCCCGCCGATCGCGAACGGGTCCCACCAGTTGGACGAACTCGCCTTCGCGGTGCCCCCGTTCATGTACCGGCTGGAGCGCATGTGCCACTCCTGGCCGCCCGACTGCCAGTCCTGCAGCCCCTTGACGTACGCCAGCACCCGCGCGCGGCCCTCCGGGTCCAGCCCGGTCCGTGCGAACAGCGGCCCCAGCTCGGTGAACACGGTGTTCTCGAACTGCTGGAGCCGGGAGGTGAGCAGGTCGTTGACCGCCTCCGCGGCCTCCTGGGTCGAGCAGCCGAGGAAGGTCTCCAGCACCAGCACGCCGTTGCTCAGCTCGCCCTCGTCCTCCACCTCGCGCTGGTAGGAGAACAGGTCGTTGCGCAGGTGCACGCCGTCCGAGAAGGCGTCCATCAGCACCCGCAGCGGCCGCGAACCCGCCACCTCCACCGGCACCTCGGCGCCGGCCGCGTACTCGATCAGCCCGGCCGACCAGGGCGCGCCGCCCACCTTGCGGCGCATCTCGATGTACTCCAGCGGGTTGGCGATCCGCCCCGCGTTGATGTTGGAGAGCTCCCACAGCGACTCGTTGAGCAGGTTCCGGGTGCTCTCCGCGAAGCGCGTCCGCCAGCCCTCGCCCATCGACGGGACGGTCCGCCGCCAGAGGTCGGCGAGCCCCTTCTCCACCGGGTTGGCCGGCTCCGGCACGGGCGCCGAGGGGTCGGCCGGCATGAACAGCGGCAGCCGGTCCAGGTAGGCCTTGCCGCCCTCCCGGTCGTTGGTCCGCTTGAACAGCTCCAGGAAGTGGTCGTCGAAGAAGAACACCCACACGTACCAGTCGGTGACCAGCGCGAGCGCCTCCTGGGAGGCGTCCGGGTGGGTGTACGCGCAGAGCAGCCCGTAGTCGTGCGCGTCCAGGTCGGCCTGCTCCCAGACGCCCGATCCCTCCAGCATCCCCATCTCCCGCGCCCAGTCGGTCGAATGGGAACGGGCGTGCTCCAGATGCGGATTGAGCCGCGCCGGGTGCGGCATGTAGAACGACGGCAGTTCGAACGGCTGGGACACCTCGGATGAGCCTTTCTCGACACGTCACTCGACCCGTCGGCGGCGTCCGGCCGGCCTGCCGGACCACCCGGTCGGCCCAGCATTACCCGCGGCCCGCGATCTCCACCGGAGAAACGCGACAGCCGTACGCCTTCGGGCCCCCGATTCGAACCGGTGCGCCAATCCATGGCCGCCACCGGATCACGCGTGCGATTACCGGGGCGTCACCGGCCCTGCGGCGACCGCGTGTTGACCCGGCCCCGCCCGGCCGGTTGCACCAGACTGGGCCGCGAACCGCTCACCCGAGGAGGTCCCGGCCATGGATGTCAGCGTGCGGCTCGCACAGCAGCCCGAGGCGGACGAGTTGCTCGGGCGCAGCCCGTTGGCGGCCCTGGTCGGCATGCTGCTGGACCAACAGGTGCCCGTGGAGTCGGCGTTCGCCGGGCCCTGGACCATCGCCCAGCGGCTCGGGCAGGAGGACCTGGACGCGCACGAGATCGCCGCGTACGACCCGGAGGCCTTCGTCGGACTGCTGTCGCGCCAGCCCGCCGTGCACCGCTACCCGGCGGCCATGGCCAAGCGGATCCAGCAGCTGTGCCAGTACCTGGTCGCCCAGTACGACGGGGACGCGGCCGCCGTCTGGCGGGAGGCCGCCACCGGCAGGGAGCTGCTGGGCCGGCTGAACGCCCTGCCCGGCTTCGGCAGGCAGAAGTCGCAGATCTTCCTGGCCCTGCTCGGCAAGCGGTACGACGTCCGGCCGGAGGGCTGGCGCGAGGCGGCCGGCGGGTACGGCGAGGAGGGCTCGTACCGCTCGGTGGCGGACATCACCGGGCCGGAGTCACTGGAGAAGGTGCGCGCCCACAAGCAGGAGGTCAAGCGCGCCGCCAAGGCCGCCAAGGTGGCCGTCGGGTAGCGGGCGCACACACGCCGAGGGCCCCGGTCGGCGACCGGGGCCCTCGGCGTCGGCTCAGACGAGTGCCGGCTCCTTGGCCGCCTCGTCCCGCGCCGACCCGTCCTGCGCCGCGCCGCCCGCCACCGCGGCGCCCTCCTCCGGGACGGCCGCGGCCCGGCGCCTCGGCAGCGCGAACATCAGCAGGAACACCACGGCGAGCACGCCCAGCACCCACCACAGCGCGTGGGTGAACGCCTCGCCGTACGCGACGCCCGCCGCCGTGCCCGGCGCGGCCTCGTCCAGCACTCCGAAGAAGGCCACCGACACCAGCCCGAGGCCGAGCGCCAGCCCCAGCTGGTTGACCGTGTTGATCAGCCCGGACGCCGAACCCGCGTGCTCCCGCGGGACCTCCGCCAGCACCGCGTCGGTGATCGGCGCGACGATCAGGCCCATCCCGGCGCCCATCACCACCAGCGGCAGCGCCATCTGCCAGGGTGCGATCCCGGCGCCGTACCGCTCGGCCTCGGCGATGTAGAGCAGCACGCCGACGGCCATCACCAGGGCGCCCGCCTGGAGCACCTTGCGTCCGAAGCGCGGCACCAGCTTCTGCACCGAGAGGCCGGCCGCCGTGGAGACCGCGATCGAGAACGGGATGCCGGTGGTGCCGGCCCTGAGCGGGCTCCAGCCGAGGCCGAGCTGCATGTAGAGCGTCCACACCAGGAAGAAGATCCCGGAGACCACGCCGAAGGTCAGCTGCACCCCGATGCCCGCCGCGAAGCTCTTCACCCGGAACAGCGAGAGCTCCACCAGCGGCGAGCCGTCCCGCCGCGCCTTGACCCGCTCGTACGCGACGAACAGGGCGAACACCGGCAGGCTGCCGGCCATCGACAGGTGGCCCCAGAGCGGCCAGCCGGCCTCCCGGCCGTGGGTCAGCGGGTAGAGCAGCATCAGCAGGCCGACGCTGGCCAGCACCATCCCGACCAGGTCGAGCCGCAGCGCCCGCTCGGCCCGGGACTCGTCGATGTAGACCCGCCCGAGCAGCAGGCCGGCGACACCGACCGGCAGGTTGATCAGGAAGATCGGCCGCCAGCCGAGGCCGAAGAGGTCCCACTGGGTCAGCAGCGCGCCGATCAGCGGGCCGGAGACCGCCCCGAGCCCGATGACCGCCCCGAACAGGCCGAACACCTTGCCTCGCTCCTCGGCCGGGAAGGTCGAGTGGATGATCGACAGCACCTGCGGCACCATCAGCGCGGCCGTGGCGCCCTGCAGCACCCGGGTGGCGACCAGCATCTCGGCGCCGCCCGCCAGACCGCAGAGCGCCGAGGCCACCGTGAACCCGCCGATGCCGATCAGGAACAGCCGCCGGCGGCCGTAGATGTCGCCCAGCCGGCCACCGGTGATCAGCCCGATCGCGAAGGCGAGCGCGTACCCGCCGGTGACCCACTGGATCGCGCTGAAGGAGGCACCGGTGTCGTCCTGGATGCTCGGGACCGCGATGTTGACGATGGTGACGTCGACCAGGTCCATGAACGAGGCCGTCATCACGATCGCCAGCGCGATCCACCTCCGCCGGTCCACTGCCGTGTCTGTCATCGGGCGCATCCTCTTCCTCTCCGCGAACGTCTGCACGTCTGCGACGGTAGAGGTCATGTAGGACAGCTTGTGTCCCAGTTCTGCGGGATCCTGGATGCCATGACAGACACTCCGGCACGCCTGCTCAACCTGCTCTCCCTGCTCCAGACCCCGCGCGAGTGGCCCGGCAGCGAACTGGCCGACCGGCTGCAGGTCAGCACCCGGACCATCCGCCGGGACGTCGACCGGCTGCGCGAACTGGGCTACCCCGTCGAGGCGACGATGGGCTCGATCGGCGGCTACCGCCTGGTCGCGGGCACCGCGATGCCCCCGCTGCTGCTGGACGACGAGGAGGCGGTGGCCATCGCGGTCGGACTGCGCGCCTCGGCCGGGCACCCGGTGGTCGGCATCGAGGAGGCCTCGGTCCGGGCCCTGGGCAAACTGCTCCAGGTGCTGCCCTCCCGGCTGCGCCACCGGGTCGGCTCGCTCAACGCCGCCACCGTCCCGCTGCTGTACGGGACCGGGCCGACCGTCGACCCGGAGGACCTCACGGTGCTGGCCAACGCCGTCACCAACAAGGAACGGCTGCGCTTCGGCTACCGGGCGGGCGACGGCGCCGAGACCCGGCGGCAGGTGGAGCCGGACCGGTTGGTGGCCGCCGGACGGCGCTGGTACCTGGTGGGCTGGGACCTCGACCGGGACGACTGGCGGCTCTTCCGGGTGGACCGGATCACCGCGCCCTTCGCGACCGGCGCCCGGATCACCCCGCGCGCCCTGCCCGCCGAGGACGCCGCCGCCTTCGTGGCGGGCAAGCTCCGCCGGCTGGCCCCCTCCCACACCCTGGACGCCACCCTGCGGATGCCGGCCGAGGAGGCGCGGCGCCGGATCGGCGACTACGGCGACTCCGAGGTGACGCCGGTCGACGACGCCTCCTGCCGGCTGCGCTCGCGCGCCGACTCACTGGAGTGGCTGGCGATGCGGCTGCTGATGCTGGGCTGCGAGTTCGAGGTGCACGAGCCCGCCGCCCTGCTCGGCCACCTGCGCGAGCTCGGCGCCCGCGCCACCCGGGCCGCCGGGCAGGACGGCTGAGCGGGGCGGGCGCCGACGGTTCGGACGGCTCGGACGGCTCAGACGCCGTACTCGGCGGTGATCACCGCGCGGGCCAGCGTGTGGAAGGTGAGGTGGAAGCCGATCTGCGCCGCCGGGGTGTCCGCGGTGACCGGGAGCTCCGCCACGTCCAGGGCGTGCACCGCGAAGGCGTAGCGGTGCGGGGCCCCGGGCGGCGGGGCGGCGCCGTCGTACTTGTGCCCCGGGAAGTCGTTGCGGGCGTGGAACGAGGACCCGCCCGGCAGACCGGCGTCCGAGGAACCGGCGCCGCGGGGCAGCCCGGTGGTGTCGGCGGGCAGGCCGAGGGCGATCCAGTGCCACCAGCCGGAGCCGGTCGGGGCGTCCGGGTCGAAGCAGGTGACGGCGATCCCCCGGGTGCCCTCCGGCAGCCCCGACCAGGCCAGCTGCGGCGACAGGTTGCCCCCGGCGTGGACGAACTCCCCGGCCAGCGTGGCGCCCTCGGCGATGTCCTCACTGGTCAGCGCGAAGGACGGGACCTCCGGCAGGAACTCGTACGGCAGCGGCGGTCGGACGCTCATGGGTACTCACCTCTCGGCGGACGTGACGGGGCTCCGGACGCCGCCGATTTTAGGGGGTGCGCCACCGACCGGGGCGGTCCTAGAGTCGACGACATGGCCGCCCTGGAAACGCTCGACCCCGCCCGGATCATCGCCGACGCCCGCCGGTCCTTCTTCACCATGGTCGGCGTACTCGCCGTCATCTGGCTGGTCCAGCTGGTGAACTGGCTGGACGACTACCGGCTGAGCATCGAGTACGGGCTGCGCTCCCAGCAGCTGGACGAGCTGCCGACCGTGTTCACCTCGCCGCTGCTGCACGCCAGCTGGCTGCACCTCCAGAGCAACTCCGGCCCGCTGTTCGTGTTCGGCTTCCTGGCCGCCTACCGGGGCGTCAAGAAGTTCCTCGGGCTGACCGCGCTGATCGTGGTGGCGGACGGCGCGGCGGTCTGGATCTTCGAGCGCCCGGAGGCGGTGACGGTCGGCGCGAGCGGCCTGGTCTACGGCTACTTCGGCTACGTGGTGCTGCGCGGGCTGATCGACCGCAACCTGATCGACGCGCTGATCGCGGTGGTGCTGGGCGCCTCGTACGCCTATCTGCTGCTGGCCGTGGTCCCGGGCCAGCCCGGGGTGAGCTGGCTGGGGCACCTCGGCGGCCTGATCGGCGGCCTGGCCGGGGCCTGGATCTTCCGCGAGCGCGCCACCGCCACCGCCCGGGCCGGGGCCGCTCGCTCCGGCGGGGCCTCCGCCGCCCCCGCCGTGCCGGGCGCGGCGGCCGCGACGGCCGGCGGTGTGCCCAGCCCGCGGGCCGCGCTGCTGAAGGAGCTGGACGACCTGGGGCTCTGACCTCGGCCCACCCGTCGGCGCGGTGCGCCAGGTATAGACCAATCGAACCCCTCCGACTAGCGTGGAGGGGCCCGCACCCCTGCTCACCCGTACCCCCTGCTCCGGAGCCGCGCCGTGGAGTCGTCCGTCCTCGCCTTCGCCACCGACCTGCTGGACGAGGGGGCCGACACCTTCTTCGGCAACCTCACCGACCGGGCCGGGGTCGGCGGCGTCACCCTCGCCTCCGTCTACCACGAGGCCCGCGACGTCTTCCCGCACAACCCGCGGCGGGTGATCCGGTACCTGGAGCCCGGCGCCGCCTACTTCCGGCCGGACCCGGCGCGCTGGGCCGGCCGCCGGCTCGCCCCCGCGGCGGCGGCCGCGATCGGCGACCGCGACCCCTTCACCGAGGCCGCCGAGGAGGCCCGCCGGCGCGGAATGAAGCTGCACGCCTGGACGGTGTTCTGCCACAACGACCGGCTCGGCTTCGCGCACCCCGACTGCGCGCCCGCCAACGCCTTCGGCGACCGCCACCTCACCGAGCTCTGCCCGGCCAACCCGGAGGTGCGCGAGTACGCGGTCACCCTGGTCGAGGAGCTGGCCCGCTACGGCGTGGACGCGATCCGCGCCGAGTCCCTGCACTTCCACGGCCTGCGCCACGGCTACCACCACGAGCGCTACTTCGAGGAGCTCGGCCCGGTGGCCGAGGCCCTGCTCGGCCTCTGCTTCTGCGACCACTGCCGGGCCGCCGCCGTCCGCGCGGGCGTGCCGGCCGACGAGGTGCGCACGGCCGTCCGGGACGAGCTGCGCCGCCGGCTCGCCGACGACGCGGCGGCCGCCGAGCCCGGCGCCCTGGACGAACTGGCCGGCGGCGCGCTGGCCGCGTACGTGGACGCCTCGGCCCTGACGGTGACCTCGCTGGCCGCCGAGGTGGCCGCGGCGGCGGCCGCGCACGGGATGCGACTGAGCTTCATGGACGGCGGCGGCCCCGGCAAGGGCTGGCTGTCCGGCATCGACCTGCCCGCGCTCACCGGGGCGGCCCACCAGATCGAGACCCTCGGGTACGCGACCACCCCGGAGGCCGTCCGCGAGAAGGTCGCCGCCTTCGCCCTGCACGGGGTGCGCCCGAGGGACCTCGCGGTGATCCTGCGCCCGATGGCCTCGGACTGCGACGGGCCGGCCAACCTGGCCGCCAAGATCACCGTGCTGCGGGACCTGGGCGTCCCGGAGGTCGAGTTCTACAACTACGGCCTGATGCGGCTCTCCTCGCTCGACCGGATCGGCGCGGCGCTCGCCGGTTAGCCGGGGGCCCCTCCGCGTACGGATGGATGGGGCCATGCCAGGATGGGCCCCGGAACGCTCCCCCGGGTCGTGATCATCCGTCCCGGGGGAGCCGTCATGCCCGGACACCGCCGACGCCGTGTGCCCGCCGCCCTCCCGCTCCCGTCCCCCCGCTGCGGCTGCCGCCCCCGTACGCCGGATCCCGGTGCACGGCGGCCCCTCCTGGGCGGTTCAGGTGACGGATCGCGGGCGGATCACCGGGCGACCTTCGCGACATTTCCCATGAAACGGCCGCAATCGGCCGCCCGCAGCCCGTACCCGAGCGCGTGGCGGCGTCGCGGCTGCTGCGCCATCCGCCGCCCGGACGGTAGGCTTTCCGTGTGATCTTCAAGCGCATCGGCAATGGGCGGCCGTACCCGGATCACGGCCGGACCAGCACCCGCCAGTGGGCTGACGTCGCCCCGCGCCCGGTGCGGCTGGACCAGCTGGTGACCACCAAGGGACAACTCGACCTCGAAACCCTCCTGGCGGAGGACTCGACCTTCTACGGCGATCTCTTCGCCCACGTCGTCAAGTGGCACGGCGACCTCTACCTGGAGGACGGGCTGCACCGGGCCGTACGGGCCGCGCTGCAGCAGCGTCAGGTGCTGCACGCACGCGTCCTCGAGATGGAGTGACGGGCCGCACCCCGCGATCCGTACCCGACCGCCCTCCGGCCACCGCCGGCGGGCGGCCTCGGCGTACCCGGCTCCGCACGTCCGGGCACGTCCGGACGGCGGGCCGGTACCTCCTTTCGGGTACCGGCGTAACCCGGATGATGATCATTTAGTACCTTCGCCGTCGTCGCGCATTAATCTGCTGACTACGGCCGCGAACCAGGACGCCGGGCCCCCGGTGTCCGGGGCCCGCCCCGGCCGTACCCGCCACCCGAACCCCGCCCCGGCACGAGGGGGAGACAAACCGTGAGCATGTTGACTCCCCAAGGCCTGAAGGGGAAGCAGTACCGGGTCACCGGCAACTCCTATCCGCGGCTCGGCCGGCCGCCGAAGAAGAGCCGCAAGGTCGTCGCGGCGATCGGCGCGCTGCTCGCGCTGGCCCTGATCGGTCTCGGCGGCGTCCAGCTGTGGGACATCTTCACCGGCAAGAACCGCGACGCCACCGCCCAGGCCTGCGCGACGCCCTCCGGCAAGCCGCTCGCCGCCCCGACGCCGACCCCCTCGGCCGGCGCGCCCGGCGCCCCGGTCGACCCGAAGGCCATCCCGCAGCCGGCCACCGTGACGGTGAACGTCTACAACGCCACCGCCAAGTCCGGCCTGGCCGCCCGCACCGCCGAGGAGCTGAAGAAGCGCGGCTTCACCATCGGCAAGGTCGGCAACGCCCCGGCCGAGCTGGACAAGAAGGTGCCCGGCACCGCCCAGGTGATCGGCGGTCCGGCCGCGACCGGCGCGCTGACCCTGCTCGGCTCGCAGATCGCCGGCGCCACCACCACCCCGGACGCCCGCACCGACGCCACCGTGGACTTCGTGATCGGCGACAGCTACAACGCCCTGCTGGACGAGACCCAGGCGGCCGCCGCGCTCGCCCTGGCCACCAAGCCCACCCCGGCCCCCAGCAGCACCAACGGCAGCTGCTGAGCCCCTGCGGACACCGGCGCCCCTCCGGGCGCACGGGAGCCCCCGGCGAACTCGCCGGGGGCTCCGTCGTGAGGTGGGGGCGGGAGGCTCAGCCGGCCGTGCCGTAGAGGCGGTCGCCCGCGTCGCCGAGGCCGGGGACGATGTAGCCGTTCTCGTTGAGGCGCTCGTCGACGGCGGCGGTGACCACGGTGACCGGCAGGCCGGCCAGCTCGCGCTCCATCACCGCGACGCCCTCCGGCGCGGCCAGCAGCACCACGGCGGTGACGTCGGTGGCGCCCCGGTCGATCAGCATCCGGATCGCGGCGACCAGGGTGCCGCCGGTGGCCAGCATCGGGTCGAGCACGTACACCTGGCGGCCGGAGAGGTCCTCCGGCATCCGGGTGGCGTAGGTGGAGGCCTCCAGGGTCTCCTCGTTGCGCACCATGCCCAGGAAGCCCACCTCGGCGGTCGGCAGCAGCCGGGTCATGCCGTCCAGCATGCCGAGGCCGGCCCGCAGGATCGGCACCACCAGCGGGCGGGGGTAGCTCAGGCGGGTGCCGGTGGTGACCGCCACGGGCGTGGTGATCTCCACGTCTTCGGTGCGGACGTCCCGGGTGGCCTCGTACGCGAGGAGGGTGACCAGCTCGTCGGTGAGGCGACGGAAGGTCGGTGAGTCGGTGCGCTCGTCGCGCAGGGTGGAGAGCTTGTGGGCGACCAGGGGGTGGTCGACGACGTGGATCCGCATGCATCGAGGTTAGCCCGGCCCGGAGCGCTGTTCGACCGCACGGCCGGACCGGCGGTGACCTGCAGTGACACGCCGTGACGCACCGCGAATCCCCGGTTCGGACGGCTTCGCGTGGTATCAACCGGGCCGATCTGGGAATGTCAGACCCCATGACGAGCAACCCGACGTCCGGGGGCGGCTCGAAGGACGAGCCCCAGGCCCCGCCGGAGACCGAGGCGGAACGCCGCAAGCGGCGGGCCGTCTTCCTGCGCGAGCTCGCCGAGGCCCGCGAACTGCGCGAGCGGGTGCAGCCCCGGCGGACCAAGGAGCGACGCATGCGCGAGGCGATGCGGATGCGAACCTTCCGGATCTGACCGGCATCCGCGCCCTCCCGCCACCCTCCGCCTCCGCTGCCGCCGCCGTTCACCGGTCCGCGGCCGGGCCTTCCGACACGACCTGCGAAGACGCGCTGCCGAACACCCCCCGCAAGGCCTGGCTTTCTGTCACGATTCCGATGGGACGGTCCGAACAGCGGACCGCCTCTGGCGCGGGGGCGGCCAGACTCGAGTCCCCCGAGAGCGCCGACAGCCGAGACCGAGATCTTGGGAGTGTCCCTGGTGGCGTACTTCGCTGCAGTGCTTGCTCGCTCCGAGGACGGGTGGGAAGTGAGCGAGACGGAGCTCGACGACGTCGAAACCCTGGCCGACCTGGCCGACCTGGCCCGCGAGGCCGCCCAGGACGACGACAGCGTCCTGGTCTTCATCGAACAGGAGGACGCCTGGTTCGCCATCGTCCGGGTGGACGGTGAGGAGGATCCCCGGATCTTCGTCTCCGACGGCGCCGCCGCCGCCCGCAGCTCCTACGGCTCCGTCCTCACCGACGAGCTGGTCGACCAGGCCGGCGAGAGCGAGTTCGGCGACCTCGACGACCTGGTGGCCGAGCTGGAGGAACAGGAGGAGACCGAGGAGCAGGACGAGGAGGACGCCGAGGCCCGCGTCCCGGTCGGCCCGCTGGGCGACTCCCACCTGCTCGGCGAGTTCGGGCTCCCCTCCGAGGAGCTGCTCGCGCTCAGCGGCGAGGGCGCCGTCCCCGGCGACGCCCTGGAGGAGATCGCCGAGGCCCTCGGCTGCGGCGAGGTCCTGGAGGCGGTCAGGTAGAGCCGGCGCCCGGCACCGGATGCCGGACACTGGATGCCATGCAGTCCGCCCCCCAGATAGCCCCGCTGCCCGCCCCCGTACGCCCCGACCCGGTCCGTGACCGGTGGGCCGGGCCCATGCGCCTCGCCATCGCCGAGGCCGCGCTGGCCCCGGCCACCGGTGACGTCCCGGTCGGGGCGCTCGTCCTGGGCCCGGACGGCACGGTCATCGGGCGGGGCCACAACGAGCGCGAGGCGGTCGGCGACCCCACCGCGCACGCCGAGGTGGTCGCGATCCGCGAGGCCGCCGCGAGGACCGGCGAGTGGCGGCTCTCCGGCTGCACCCTGGTGGTCACCCTGGAGCCCTGCACCATGTGCGCCGGGGCCATCGTGCTGTCCCGGATCGACCGGGTGGTCTACGGCGCCCTCGACGAGAAGGCCGGCGCGGCCGGCTCCCTCTTCGACGTGATGCGCGACCGCCGCCTCAACCACCGCCCCGAGGTCATCCACTCCGTGCTCGCCGAGGAGTGCGCCGCCCAGCTGCGCGCCTTCTTCGACGGCCACCGCTGACCCCCGCCCGATACGGATTTCGTCAGCGCCCCACCCGTCCGGTAGAGTCTCCCTCGGTAGCGTGTCCGAGCGGCCAAAGGAGCACGCCTCGAAAGCGTGTGTGGGGGCAACTCCACCGTGGGTTCGAATCCCACCGCTACCGCCAGAGAGCCAGAGGGCCCGTCCGATCCGGACGGGCCCTCTGGCGTTCTCCACGGACGAGGCTCCGCGCCCCGGGTCGATGACCACCAACGCCCGGGGGTACGGAGCCTGGAGGGGGAGCGGCTCGGGGGGACCCACCGCTCCCCCTGGCGGAGTCCCACAACCGGGGCCGCGTCAGGGGGGAAGCCGCGGCACCCGGTCCCACAGCGGGGAGCTCCGGATCCATGCACCGGGATTCCTGCCAGATCCGCGGTACGTCAACCATCCTGCTCCTCCGCCCGGCCCCCGGCACCCGGAGAAAGGCCCCACTCGCGAGGACCTTCGTCCCGCCGGGTGAACGCGTCGCACACTTGATGGGCCATCCGGTGGATAAGCTGCCCCGTGCAGAAGGGCGCTCGGGGATCGAATGACGGCGCCCCCAGCAGGGAGGAAGGTCACCGGATGGCGCAGGCGAAGAAGATCGGCATGGTCCTCCTGCTCATCTTCGTGCTCTACACGATCATCACCTCGCCGGCGCGCTCGGCCGAGCTCGTCCAGCTGGGCTTCGAGGGCATCTCGAACGCGGCCAAGGCGATCGGCACGTTCATGACGGGGCTGATCAAGTAGCCCGGTGGGGCGGCCGGGCCGGGGCAGGCTACGGTGGGCGGGACTTTCGACCCCGTCCGCGAGGAGCGGCATCGTGATCCGGCACCTGGTCCTGTTCAAGCTCAACGAAGGCGTCAGCAAGGACGACGCGCGGGCGGTCGCCGGCGCCGAGGCCTTCGAGGAGCTCGGCCCGCTCATCCCCGAGCTGCGCCAGTGGGAGTGCGGCTGGAACACCACCGAGCGCGACATCGCCTACGACTACGCGATCAACAGCCTGGTCGAGGACCGCGAGTCGCTCGGCTCCTACATCGCCCATCCGGCCCACCAGGCCGCGGCGGGCCAGTGGCGCGAATTCGCCACCTGGGTGATCGCCGACATCGAGGTCTGATCCGTACGGCCCACCCCCGGCGCCCCGCACGACCCGCGGCGCCCCGTCCGAGAGCCGGACGGGGCGCCGTCGTGCGTGTCGGAACGGACCTTCCTCACCCACTCACCACAGCATCAACACACCTCCGCTCGGTGCTTGCCCGAACTACGGCCACCTTGTGATGCTATGACCGGTTTTGCCGGGCACGGCGAGGTGGTGAGACAGGACGCGACACCCGATCCGCAGGTCCCACCGTTGTCGACTTTGGGAGGGGTGACGTGTCCGTGCGGACACCAGGGAGCGCACCGGGCACCGACACGCCGGTCTCCGGCCCGGCCGCCGCCGGTTCCGCCGGTTCCGCCGGCGCCGTCGAGGCCCCCGAGGCCGCCGAGCCGCCCGGGGCCGGCGAGGACGCCCCTCGCGGCCCCGGGGAGCGCCCCGGGGAGGAGGTGCTGGCCTCGGTCATCAGCCCCGCCGGCGAGCTCCGCCCGGACGGCCTGCGGGGCCCCGGAGGGCGCCCGGCCGTGGACGTGCGGACCCTGACCCGGGTGCTCTTCGAGCGGCTCGCCGAGCTGCCCCCGGACGCCCCCGAGCGCGAGCGGGTGCGGGCGGCGCTGATCGAGGTCAACATCCCGCTGGTGCGCTACGCGGCGACCCGCTTCCGCAGCCGCAGCGAGCCGATGGAGGACGTCGTCCAGGTCGGCACGATCGGACTGATCAACGCGATCGACCGCTTCGACCCCGGCCGGGGCGTGCAGTTCCCGACGTACGCGCTGCCGACCATCCTCGGCGAGATCAAGCGCTACTTCCGCGACAACGTCCGCACCATGCACGTGCCGCGCCGGCTGCAGGAGCTCTGGGTCCAGGTGAGCGGGGCCATGGAGGAGCTGACGGTGACCCACGGACGGGCGCCCAAGGTGCCCGAGATCGCCGCCAGCCTGCGCATCCCGGAGGAGGACGTACGGGCCTGCCTGGACGCCGGGCGGGCCTACAACGCGGCCTCGCTGGAGGCCGCCCAGGAGCACGAGGGCGGACTGGCCCTGCTGGACCGGCTCGGCTACGAGGACGCCGCGCTGGCCGAGGTCGAGCACCGCGACATGGTCCGCCACCTGCTGGTCCAGCTGCCGGAGCGGGAGCGGCGGATCGTCATGCTGCGGTTCTTCGCCAATCTGACCCAGTCCCAGATCAGCACCGAGCTGGGGATGTCCCAGATGCACGTCTCCCGGCTGCTGTCGCGGATCCTGACCAGGCTTCGGACCGGCAATTCCTGGGAAGACTGACCGTCACAAACCCTCCCGTACCGCCGCAATGAGGCACTGCCGATCAAGATTGCTGCGCGTTACCATCACGTGACGTCTTGCAACCCTCGGGTTTGCAGGGGACTGTGTTCCGGTATGGAGGGGGAGGGCGTCGCGCGGGAACAGCCGTGCGGCGGCAGCCGTTCAACTGCGAGTCACGAGGGGGTGGGTGCATGTCCGGAGAGCTGGGCACTGCGGCGATCCACAGTGGGGCGATCCGCACGGCGGAGATCGACGGGGCCGCCGCGTCCGGGGCCGCCGTCCCCGCCCCGCGGGCGGAGGAGGGCGCCGCCACGGTCACGGCCACGGCCGCGCCCCCGGAGACCAGGACGGAGACCGGGGCGGACGCCGGGGCGGCGCAGGCCGGGCTGGACACCCGGACGCTGTCCCGCTCGCTGTTCCTGCGGCTGGCCGGCCTGGAGCCCGGCAGCGCGGAGCACACCTACGTCCGGGACACCCTGATCGAGCTCAACCTGCCGCTGGTGCGGTACGCCTCCGCGCGCTTCCGCAGCCGCAACGAGCCGATGGAGGACATCGTCCAGGTCGGCACGATCGGCCTGATCAAGGCGATCGACCGCTTCGACCCCGAGCGCGGGGTGGAGTTCCCGACCTTCGCGATGCCCACCGTGGTCGGCGAGATCAAGCGGTTCTTCCGCGACACCAGCTGGTCGGTCCGGGTGCCCCGGCGGCTGCAGGAGCTGCGGCTGGCGCTCACCAAGGCCGGTGACGAGCTGGCGCAGAAGCTGGACCGCTCCCCCACCGTCGCCGAGCTGGCCGTCTGCCTCGGCGTCAGCGAGGAGGACGTGGTCGAGGGCCTGGCGGTGGGCAACGCCTACACCGCCAGCTCGCTGGACTCCAACCCCGGTGAGGAGGACGGCGACGGCCCGCTCGCCGAGCGGCTCGGCTACGAGGACCTCGCGCTGGAGGGCGTCGAGTACCGCGAGTCGCTGAAGCCGCTGCTGGCGAAGCTGCCGCCGCGCGAGCGCCGGATCATCATGCTGCGTTTCTTCGGCAACCTCACCCAGTCGCAGATCGGCGAGGAGATCGGGATCTCCCAGATGCACGTCTCCCGGCTGCTGACCAAGACCCTCACGCAGCTGCGCGAGGGCCTGATCAGCGAGGGGTGAGTCCCGAGGGATCAGACCCGAGGGATGAGCCGCGGGAGGTGCGCCGCAGGGGCTGACCGCCCGTAGCCCGGACGGACGGTCAGCCCGCCAGCAGGTTGGCGCGCAGCCCGTCCAGGACCAGGTCGTCCAGCCCCAGGCCGTCCCGCCAGAACTCCTCGAAGCCGGCCCAGCCCGCGGCGACCTCCTCGAAGGCCGCCTCCAGGTAGACGCGCTCCGCCCGGAAGACCGGCAGCAGCAGCTCGGGCTCCCGCATCAGGCCCCGGGTGTGGAAGCTGTCCACGATGGTCGCGACGATCTCGGCGGAGCGCTCGTTGGTGAGCAGGTAGTCCTCGAAGACCGTGTCGCGGTCGACGCCGAGCGCGGTGAGCACGATGGCGGCCGTCCAGCCGGTGCGGTCCTTGCCGGCCGAGCAGTGGAAGAGCAGCGGTGCGCCGTCCGGCGCGGCGAGCAGCCGGACCACGGTGGCGAAGCGCTCGCGGGCCACCGGGTCGGTGACGAACCAGCGGTAGAGGCCGACCATCATCGCGGTGGCCCTGCCGTCGCCGAGCAGCGCGCGCTGCTTCTCCGGGCTGCGGTCGGCCAGCGCGTCGCGCAGGGCCACGTAGATGTCGAAGTCCGCGGCGAAGACCGGCAGGTGGTGCAGGGTCACGCCGTCGGGGTCGAGCCGGTCCACGGTGATCGGGGTGGCCGAGAGCTCCGCGGCGGCGATCTCGGCGACCGGCAGGCCGGGCACCCGGTCGGGGCCGGCCTCGCGGACCTCGTCCAGGCTGCGCAGGTCGACCACCTGGCGCAGGCCGATCGCGGAGAGCAGGCCGAGGTCCTCCTCGGTGAGCCGGTTCAGGCCGTCGCTGCGCAGGGCCACGCCGTGCCGCAGCACCCGTCCGTCGGCCGTCCGGTACCCGCCGAGGTCACGGGCGTTGACGGCCCCGCGAAGTCCCAGGCTGCGGGCCGCGGGAACGGCCGCGGAGCCGTTCGCCCCGGCCGGAGGTGCGACGGTCTCGGTCTGCTGCTCGGTCACGCGGTGGCCTCCATTGGCTATTCATACGGTGACATGGCACAACCCTGCGCGATATTGCATGAACCTGCCCGACGGAACTGGCAGATGTGCAAGAGTGTCATGCGCAACGCCGCCAGTGTAGGCGCCGTTGAGCCCCACCCGGTCGCACAATCGGTGACCAGCGGTAACGCTCCGGCTCCGGCTTTTAATTTTCAATTCATTATTTGCGCAGCCGGTGCGTTTCCGGCCACAATCAGCCCCTTCATGGCCTCGCCATGAACGTTGGTAACAGATTCGCTGCACTCCCGCCCGTTTGGTCCCGGTAGCCCCGGAGTCTCCACGAGGATGGGCGCCGGGCAGCCTGCTGCCTTCGAACAGAGCGACAGGGCAGGGGAGCGCCGAGCAGCGAGGCGCCCTGCCCAGGGGAGGAATCACACATGGGTCGAGCGACCCGAAGAGTTGCCGCCTGCGCGGCAGCCGTTCTGCTGGCCGGTGGCCTGCAGTCGTCCCTCGCACACGGTGCCACGTCGGCGCCCCGGATCGACCTCACCGTGCTGGTGATCGACGACGGCGGCCCCGCGACGGCGGCGATCGCCGCCGAGCTGAAGAGCCAGGGCACCCCTCACAAGATCGTCAACCTGAACGACGCCAACCGCCCGGTCATCGACGCCGCCTTCCTCAGCGACACCGTCAACGGCCAGCCCCGGGGCAAGTTCCAGGGCGTCGTCATGCCCAACGACAACCCGTTCCCGGCCGGTTCGGCCGAGATGACCGCCCTCGCCACGTACGAGGCGGCCTTCGGTGTGCGCCAGGTCGACGCGTACACCTACGCCCGTCCGGACGTCGGCCTGAACTGGGCTCAGAACCCCGGCTACATGGGCAGCCTGGACGGCGTCCAGGCCCAGGTGACCACGGCCGGCACCTCCGGCCCGTTCAGCTACCTGAAGGGCGCCGTCCCCTTCGAGGACAACGACCCGAACATCGGCGAGAGCTACGGCTTCCTCGCCACCCCGCTCGCCGCCCCGCCGGCCGGCGCCACCTTCACCCCGCTGGTGGAGGCGCCGATCCCGGGCAGCACCGAGCGCGGCTCGCTGGTCGGCGAGTACAGCCACGACGGCCGCAAGGAACTGGTCGTCACCTTCGTCTACAACCAGTACCAGCAGCAGTACCGGCTGCTGGCGCGCGGCATCGTGGACTGGCTGACCCAGGGCATCCACCTCGGCTACGACCGGAACTACTTCGCCGCGCACATCGACGACGTGTTCCTCGCGGACGACCGCTGGGACATGAACCTCAAGTGCACCCCCGGCGACGTCACGTGCCCCCCCGGCACTCCGGAAACGTCCAACCCCATCCGGATGAACGTCGCCGACGCCCAGTACGCCAAGCAGTGGCAGATAGCCAACGGCTTCACCATGGACATGGTGTTCAACGGCGGCGGCAGTGAGGACTGGAAGGCCGACCACGAGGTCACCGCCGACCCGGTGGTCGACCAGATGGTCGCCGACAAGGCCAGCTACCGGTGGGTCAACCACACCTACACCCACCCGTACATGGGCTGCCTCCAGGACGTCTCCGTGGTGCCGTGGAAGTGCACCAAGGACGCGGGCGGCAACACCGTCTGGATCGACCAGGCCACCATCACCGCCCAGATCAAGAACAACCTGGACTGGGCGACGGCGCGCGGCCTGCCGGTCGACAAGACCGAGCTGGTCACCGGTGAGCACTCCGGTCTGCTGACCGCCCCGCAGGAGACCAGCGACAACCCGTACCTGGCCCCCTCGCTCGCCACCAACGGCGTGAAGTGGCTGGCCAGCGACGCCTCCCGGGAGCCCGCCCAGCGGGCCGTCGGCGCGGCGCTCACCATCCCGCGGTACCCGATGAACGTCTTCTACAACGCCGGCACGGTGCAGGAGCAGACGGACGAGTACAACTGGATCTACACCAGCAAGGCCAACGGCGGCAGCGGCGCCTGCGAGAGCGCCAACTCCACCTGCCTGACCACGCCGCTGAACGTCAACACCGGCTACCAGTCGTACATCGTGCCGCTGGAGGCCCGGATCGACCTGGGCCACGTGCTCAGCAACGACCCGCGTCCGCACTTCATCCACCAGTCCAACCTGGCGGAGGACCGGATCGTCTACCCGGTCCTGGAGCGCATCCTCTCCACGTACCGCTCGCTGCACGCGGACAACACCCCGATCGTGAACCTGGCGCAGAAGGACCTCGGTCTGGAGTTCCAGCGCCGCGCGGCCTGGAACAACGCCCTGGCCTCCGGCCAGGTCACCGCCTACCGCGTCGGCGACACCGTCACGATCGCGGCCCCGGCCGGCGTCCAGGTCCAGGCGACCATGCCGACCGGCACCACCCAGAAGCTGTCCATCGGGTCCACCGCCTTCGGCGGCGCCTATGCGGGTACGCTGTCGGGCTGGGTGAAGCCGGCCGCGCTGCAGAGCAACATCACGCTCAAGCTGACCGCGGCCGGAACCCCGGAGGCTCCCGCGAGCGTCTCCCCGACCGCTGCCGCCGAGGCGATCACCGCCCCGGCGCCGACCGGGAAGACCGTCGTGCCCCAGGGCACCGCGGACGCCGTCCCGGCCGGTCCCGGCGACACCGAGCGCAGCGACGCGCCCACCCTGGTCCCCGGCAGCGGGGCCCCGGTGGCGGGCAAGGGCGTGACCACCACGTCCGGCAAGAGCACCACCAACGGCAAGGTCTCCGGGGGGAAGACCGAACCCGCGAAGAAGACCGCCGGCACGACCGGCAAGCGCTAAGGAGCGCCGTTAACGACAACCGTTAACGACGAGGTGATACCGGTGGTGGGGGCGGGCCGTCCCCCGGCCCCACCACCGAACCCGGCTCGGGCAGCGAGCCGGGCGCTTGACGCAAGGACAGGAGGGGGGACAGGCCATGCGCGTCACCCTGCTCACCGAGGGGACGTACCCGCACCAGCACGGCGGGGTCAGTGTCTGGTGCGACCAGTTGGTCCAGGGCATGCCGGACGTCGATTTCGACATCATCGCCGTCACCGGGACCGGTCACGAGCCGCTGGCCTGGGACCTGCCCGCGAACGTGACATCCGTCACCACCGCACCGCTGTGGGGCCCGGCGTCGACCGCCAAGGCACCGCGCGGCAAGGAACTGCGCCGCTTCCTGAACGCGTACGAGCGCTTCCTGCACTCGATCCTGGACCCGGTCTACACCACCCACTTCGGCACCGAGCTGTACGGCTTCGCCGACCTCGCCCGGCGCGGGCTGCTCAGCCCGGCGCTGCGCAGCGAGCGCGCCCTGCGCACCCTCCAGCACGTCTGGACCCGTGACTACCTCTCCACGGCCGCCTCCCGGCCCACCCTGCACGACGCGCTGAACGCCACCGACCTGCTGGAGCACGCGCTGCGTCCGCTCTCGGTCGAGCCGCCGCGCGAGGGCGTCGCGCACGCCGCCAGCGGCGGCCTGGCCACCCTGCCCGGACTGATCGCGTCCCAGCAGTACGGCGTCCCGTTCCTGCTCACCGAGCACGGCATCTACCTGCGCGAGCGCTACCTCGGCTACCGCACCGGCCCGTACCGCTGGCCGGTCAAGGCGCTGCTGCTGGGCTTCTACCGGATGCTCGCCGAGGAGAGCTACCGGCGGGCCGCCCTGGTCACCCCGGGCAACCGTTACAACCGGCGCTGGGAGGAGCGCGGCGGCACGCCGTCCGCGCACATCCGCACCGTCTACAACGGCGTGGACCCGGCCGCCTTCCCGCCCGCCGGCCCGGAGCCGCAGACCCCGACGCTCAGCTGGGCCGGCCGGGTCGACCCGATCAAGGACCTGGAGACGCTGATCCGCGCGTTCGCCATCGTCCGGCGCGAGATCCCCGAGGCGAAGCTGCGGCTGTTCGGCGGCACGCCCAAGGGCGGCGAGGCCTACCGGGACCGCTGCATAGCCCTGGCCGCCGAGCTCGGCATCGCCGAGTCGGTGGCCTTCGAGGGCCGCGTCGCCGACATCACCGACGCGTACGCGGCGGGCAACGTGGTGATGCTCTCCTCGATCAGCGAGGGCTTCCCGTTCACCCTGATCGAGGCGATGTCCTGCGGCCGCGCCACCGTCTCCACCGACGTGGGCGGGGTGCGCGAGGCCGTCGGCGACACCGGTCTGGTCGTGCCGCCGCGCGAGCCCGAGCCGATGGCCGCCGCCGCGATCGAGCTGCTGCGCGACACCGAGCGGCGGGCCCGGCTCGGCGAACAGGCCCGGCTGCGGGTGATCGAGCAGTTCACGCTCCGCCAGAACATCGACGGCTTCCGCGGCATCTACACCGAGCTGCTGGGCACCTCCCGCTGGCTCCCGCAGGGCGTCGTGGCGGTCGAGGACGGCGCCCCGGCCGACTGGGACCGGCCGATCGACCTCGCCGAACGCAGTGAGGTGGGCGCGTGAGCGAGCGCTGGGGGTACCTCCCGGCCGCCGAGGCCGGGGGAAAGCGAACCATCGGCAGGGGTGCGGTCCGCGGAGCGGACGCCGAACGCAGTGAGGTGGGCGCGTGAGCGGCCCGCTGAGGCTGGTGCCGTACGAGGGCGGCCCCGAGGAGACCATGCAGCTGCGGGTGGAGCAGCAGACGCACCCCGAGGAGACCGTCCAGCTGCGGGTCCTGCCGCGCAAGCGCCGCCGGCCGGTGCTGCCGGCGCAGTCGGAGGCCGCGCAGGAGGAGCAGCTCGACCTCTCCCCCGACCCGCTGGACGAGCTCGCCGAGCGGCTGGGCGACATCTGCGCCGACGCGGTCCACCCGTACGAGATCGCCGCCATCCTGGAGTCCGACGGCCTGTCGGACGAGCAGGCGGCGCTGCTGTACGGGCGGCCGGACTCGTTCTCGGTGGCCGAGGAGCTGTTCAACAAGGTCGAGCGCCGCTACCCGGGCCCGAGCGCCGAGTTCGCCAATCCCTGGCGGGCAGACCCGTGGCGCTGCGTGGTGCGCGGCCTGGTGTTCGCCCTGCCGGGCCTGAGCTACCTGCTGGGCGCGAACCTGTTCGCGGCCACCCGGATGCGCTTCGGGCTGCCCTCGGGCATGCTCGCGCTGTCCGTGGCGACCCTGGTCAGCTGGTCCTGGAACCAGGCGCTGGCGCACCGCTCGTACGCCTGGCTCGGCCGCGGCCGGCGCCGGGCGGCCGGGATCTGCCTGGCCGTCGGCGCGCCGTTGGGCGCGCTGATCTCGGCCTCGGCGGGGTACGTGGTCGGCGGGCCGCTCGGGTCGCTGTGCTTCGCGGCCGGGCAGTCGCTGTACCTGGGCGCCGCCACCGTGCTGCTGGTGCTGGGGCGGGAGAAGTTCCTGCTGCTGGCGCTGGCGCCGTCCGCGGTCGGCGCGGGCGTGGTGCTCGCCGTGGACGTGCCGCAACTGGCCCGGACCACGGTGCTGCTGGCCTCGCTGGGGCTGGCGATCGGCCTGGCGGCCCGGGAGATCCGGCGCTGCCTGCGCGGCGAGAAGGAGGCCGCGGCGCTGCGGCTGCCGCGGCGCCAGGAGGTCCCGCACCTGCTGTTCGGCCTCTCGGTCGGCACCCTCACCCTGATCGCCGGACTCGGCGTGACCGTCCACCAGGCGGTGCGCGACGGGTCCACGGACGGCGCGACGGCCAGCCCGACGGGGCCGGCCATGGTCGCGCTGACGCTCAGCCTCGGCCTCGCCGAGTGGCTGCTGTTCCGGTACCGGGCCCTGGCCGTGGCCGCCCTGCGCACCAGCCACACCACCGGCGAGTTCGCCCGCCGGACCGGCGGGGTGCTGCTGGGCTGCCTGTTCATCTACCTCACCACCGTCGCCGCGCTGGACGCCGCCGCGACCGTGCTCTGGCCCGGCGCCCCGGCGCTGGGCGTGGCGGAGCTCGGCGCGCTGCTGCTGCTCGGCGCGGCGCTCTGGCTGGCGCTCCTGCTGAACGCCTTCGGGCTCAGCTGGAGCACCGCCCTGATCTGCCTGGCCGCCGCGATCGCGGAGTGCGCCGGGCTGCTGGCCGGTGTGGACCCGACGTCCCTGCAGCTGATCGGCTGCGGGGCGGCGGCCGTCGTCCTCACCGCAATCGCCGGGCCTGTGCTCGGCCGCACCACCAAGCACCGCTGACACCTGAAGCGGTCGCACAGCAGCACCCGTCCGAAGCAGTGCCGGGTACACCACACCGCCCGGCCGTCCCCGAAACACCAGAAAGCGAACCCAAGCATGAGCAGCGTCGCCGTCACCGGAGCCGAGGGCTTCATCGGCTCCCACCTCGTCGAGAACCTGGTCGCCTCCGGCCACCAGGTCCGCGCGATGGTCCAGTACAACTCCTTCTCCTCCTTCGGGTGGCTGGAGACCCTGGACAAGGAGGTGCTGGACTCGGTCGAGATCGTCCTCGGCGACGTCCGGGACCCGGGCTCGGTCAACGGCCTGGTCAAGGGCACCGAGGCGGTCTACCACCTGGCCGCGCTGATCGCGATCCCCTACTCCTACCTCGCCCCGCACTCGTACATCGAGACCAACGTCACCGGCACCCTCAACGTGCTGGAGGCCGTGCGCCACCAGGAGATCCCCCGCCTGGTGCACACCTCGACCAGCGAGACGTACGGCACCGCGCAGACCGTGCCGATCAGCGAGGACCACCCGATCAACACCCAGTCGCCGTACGCGGCGTCCAAGGCGGGCGGCGACCGGCTGGCGGACAGCTACCACGCCAGCTTCGGCACCCCGGTCGTCACGCTGCGCCCGTTCAACACCTTCGGCCCGCGCCAGTCGATGCGCGCCGTCATCTCGACCGTGATCGCCCAGCTCGCCGCCGGCGAGACCGAGATCACCCTGGGCGACCTGCGTCCCACCCGCGACTTCATGTTCGTCAAGGACACCGCCCGTGCCTTCCGCACGGTGGGCACCGCGCCCGCCGAGACCGTGGTCGGCAAGACCTTCAACGCCGGCACCGGCGGCGAGATCTCGGTCGGCGACCTGGTCACCCTGGTCGGCAAGCTGATGGGCGTCGACGTCGTCGTCAAGGAGGACGAGCAGCGCATCCGTCCGGCCAACTCCGAGGTCATGCGCCTGGTCGCGGACGCCTCCCGGCTGCGCGCGGCGACCGGCTGGGCCCCGGAGTTCTCCCTGGAGCAGGGCCTGGAGCAGACCATCGAGTTCTTCCGCGACCCGGCCAACCTGGCTCGCTACAAGACCGACATCTACAACGTCTGACGCTCGGGAATCCTGTCGCACCTTAATCCGTGGGGGAAAAACCATGCACGCAGTGATCCTGGCCGGCGGCAAGGGCGTCCGGCTTCGCCCGTACACCACCGCGCTTCCCAAGCCGCTCGTCCCGATCGGCGACCAGCACGCGATCCTGGAGATCGTGATGCGCCAGCTCGCGGCCGCGGGCTTCAAGAGCGTCACCCTGGCCATCGGCCACCTCGGCCACATCATCCGCGCGTACGTCGGCAACGGCTCCCAGTGGGGCCTGCGGGTCGGCTACGCCGTCGAGGACAGCCCGCTGGGCACCATGGGCCCGCTGCTCACCATGCAGGACCGGCTGCCCGAGCACTTCCTCGTCATGAACGGTGACATCCTCACCGACCTCGACTTCGCCGGGGTGCTGAAGCACCACGAGGCGTCCGGCGCGCCGCTGACCATCGCCACCTACGCCCGCCAGGTGAAGATCGACTTCGGGGTGCTGACCACCGAGGAGGGCAGCATCACCGGCTTCAAGGAGAAGCCGAGCATCGACTACCGGGTCTCCATGGGCGTGTACGGCGTCTCGCGCGCGGCGCTCGCCACGTACACCCCGGGCCTGCCGCTGGGCTTCGACGAGCTGGTCCTCGACCTGCTGGGCGCCGGCACCCCGCCGGCCGCCTACGAGTTCGGCGGCTACTGGCTGGACATCGGCCGCCCCGACGACTACGACCGGGCCAACGCCGAGTTCGCGCGGATCCGCTCCCAGCTGCTGCCCGGCGAGCCCGAGGGCCTGCACGCGGTGCCGGCCGGCGACGCCGTCGAGGCGCCGGTCCCGGCCGCCCGCACGGAGGCCGACGCCGACGCGCAGCCCGTGCCCGTCCCGGCGGCCGCGGCCGCCGGCGAGAACGACGGACGGGCCGCGTGAGGATCCTGCTGCTCGGCGCGGACGGCTTCCTCGGCCGTCACGCCGCCGCCGTCCTGCGGACGCTGCCCGACGTCACCCTGCTGACGGGCGGGCGGCGCTCCCGGCACGACCTGGCCGTGGACCTGGCCACCGCCGTGCCCGGGGAGCTCGCCGAGGGCCTGGCCGCGCTGGAGCCCGACGCCGTGGTCAACTTCGCCGGCGCGGTGTCGGGCAGCCCGGTCACCCTGGCCGAGGTCAACGCGCGCGGCCCGGCCGTGCTCTGCGCCGCCCTCGAACAGGGCGCCCCGAAGGCCCGCCTGGTGCACATCGGCTCGGCCGGCGAGTACGGCGTCTGCGCGGCCGGCACCTCGCTGGACGAGTCCGCGGACGCCCGCCCGGTCGGCGTGTACGGCGCCACCAAGCTGGCCGGCTCCCTCGCGGTGGCCGGCTCGCCGCTGGACGCGGTGGTGCTGCGGGTGTTCAACCCGGTCGGCCCGGGCGCCCCCGCGGGTTCGTTGCCCGGCCGGCTCGCCGCCGAGCTGCGCCGGGCCGCCCCGGAGGGCGCGGCGGGCGTGGTGAAGGTCGGGGACCTCTCGGCCCACCGCGACTTCGTCGACGCCCGGGACATCGCCCGCGCGGTGGGCCTGGCGGTCACCGCCGAGGGCCCGCTGCCGCGGGTGCTGAACCTGGCGTCCGGCACGGCCCGGCCGGTCCGCGCGATCGCGGACGGGCTGGTCGCGGCCGCCGGGTTCACCGGGCGGATCGACGAGAGCGGCGCCGGCTCCGAGCGCTCGGCCGCGGTCTCCTGGCAGCAGGCCGACGTGTCGGCCGCCGCCCGGGCGCTGGGCTGGCACCCGGAGACCGGACTCGCCGACACCCTGCGCGACCTGTGGCTCTCCACCGAACCACTGGTCACCGCATGACCGGCGCGAGCCACGACGGCCGCCTGCTGGTGCCGCTGTACGTCCACCCCGCGGTGGACCCGGCGGCCTGGCGGGCGGTCGCCGCCGCCGGCCCCTCCCGGATCGCCGCCGTCGTGCTCAACCTCGCCGACGGCCCCGGCGCGAGCCCCGACGGCGTCTTCGCCGAGGCCGCGGAGGAACTACGGGCGGCCGGCCTGCCGCTGCTCGGCTACGCCGACACCGACTACGGCCGCCGGCCGCACGCCGCCGTGGTGGCCGACATCCTGACGTACCGACAGCGCCACGGCACCACCGGCGTCTACCTCGACCAGGTCGCCACCCACCCGAGCGCGCTGGCGCACTACCGCCGGCTCGCCACGGCCGCCCGCGCGGCCGGCTGCACCACGGTGGTGTTCGGCCACGGCGACCACCCCGACCCCGGGTACGCCGAGGTGGGGCTGGCCGACCTGCTGGTGACCTTCGAGGGCGACTGGGAGGCGTACCGCTCGCTCACCCTTCCGCTGTGGACCGGCCGGCACGCCGCCGCCCGGTTCTGCCACCTGGTGTACGACGTCCCTCCCGAGACGGCCAGGGAGGCCGTCGCACTGATCGCCGCCCGCCGGGCCGGCGTCGGCTGCGCCGTCCCCGGCTCCGGGGACAACCCCTGGAGCACCCTGCCGTACGGCCTGACCGCCGCTGAACTGGCCTGATCCCACCCGGAGTTCGAGTACCGTGACCCGCCGCACCCGGCCCATCCTGGCCGCGCTCGTCCTCGCCACGACCCTGCTCGCGACCTCGTGCAGCGGTTCCGGGGCGGAGGAGGACGACCCGTCGGCCGACGCGACCGGCGCCCCGGCGCCCGTCGCCACCGCGCCCGCCAGTACCGATCCCGCCACCACCCCGGCCCCCGGGACCACCGATCCCGGCACCCCGCCGGGCACCACCCCGCCCGGGACCACCCCTCCCCCGGGCACGACGCCGCCGGGCACCACCCCGCCCGGCACCCCCGGCGGCACCACCCCGGGCAACCCACAGCCGGCCGGCGCCCGCTGGCAGCCAAAGCCGGGCCTCGCCTGGCAGTGGCAACTCGGCGGCAACGTCGACCAGTCGGTGGACGTCCCGGTCTACGACATCGACGGCTTCGAGAACGACGCCTCGGTGGTCGCCGCGCTGCACGCCAAGGGCCGCAAGGTGATCTGCTACATCAACGCCGGCTCCTGGGAGGACTTCCGCCCCGATTCGGCCGCCTTCGCCAAGGCCCTGCAGGGCTCCAGCAACGGCTGGAAGGGCGAGAAGTGGTTCGACATCCGCAAGATCGACCAGCTCCGCCCGCTGATGGCGGCCCGCTTCGACATGTGCAAGAACAAGGGCTTCGACGCCGTCGAGCCGGACACCATCGAGGCGTACAACCAGAACAGCGGCTTCCCGCTGACCGCCGAGGACCAGCTGCGCTACAACAAGATGCTGGCCGCGCTCGCCCACGAGCGGGGCATGGCGATCGGCCTGAAGAACGACCTGGCGCAGATCCCCCAGCTGCTCGCCGACTACGACTTCGCGGTCAACGAGGAGTGCGCCGAGTTCAACGAGTGCGCGAAGCTCAGCCCGTTCATCCAGGCGGGCAAGGCGGTCTTCCACGTCGAGTACAAGCTCGGCACGGAGCGCTTCTGCGCGCAGAGCAGGACCCTGGGGCTCAGCTCCATGCAGAAGAAGCTGGAGCTGGATGCCTGGCGGAAGCCGTGCTGAGCGCCGCCAGGCCCCGTGTGGTGGTTACTTGACCGCCAGCCAGATGACGCCGGCCAGCACGGCCACGGCGACGACCGCCACCAGGACGATCACGCCGGTGCGGTTGCCGCTGTTGCTGCTGCCGTAGGTGGAGACGGAGCCCGGTGCCTGCGGTGCCGGGCTCTCGTCGACGAACGCCCGGAACATCTGGGTGCTGCCGGCGGGGTCGTAGTCGTTGTCAGCCATGGCAGGGACTCTAACGAATCCGCAGGCCCGGCCGACACCCCGGTCCGGTCCTACTTCGCCCTCGCCTCCGCCCGACCCGGCACAGGCTGTGGACGGGCCCGGATGACGGATCCGTCCACAGCCTGTGGACAACGGCCGCGCGGGTCACGGGCGGCCGAAGTGGGTCGGGCGGAAGCCCGCGGAGATCGTGGAGATCCGGACGGTCCGTCCCGGCCTGGGCGCCTCGACGAAGGTGTCGTCACCCAGGTAGATCCCGACGTGGTGGATGCCGGAGGCCCGGCCGGTGTCCGACCAGAAGACCAGGTCGCCCCGGCGCAGCTGCCCCCTGGTCACCGGGGTGGTGGCCGCGTACTGGTCGTCGGCCACCCGGGGCAGCGCGATCCCGGCGCGCCGGAACGCCTGCTGGACCAGGCCCGAGCAGTCGAAGCCGTTCGGGCCGTCGCCGCCCCACACGTACGGCTTGCCGAGCTGGGCGAGCGCGTAGCGGACGGCGGTCTCGGCGCGCCCGGTCCGGGCCGGCGTGCCGCCGGTGGTCTGGGTGGTGCCGGTGGCCGGTGCGGTGCCGGTGGCCTGCGTCTCGGGGGACCGGCCGGTGCGGGAGAGGTAGACGTCGTAGTGGCTCGTCCAGCGCCACTCACCGGCGGCGTTCCTGAACCAGTACTTCGAGCCGTCCCAGCCCTCGCGGATCCCGGTGGAGGCGGGGGCCCTGGCCGGGGCGGGGGCGGGGGCGGGGGCGGGGGCGGGGGCCTTGGCGGCCTGCCCGCCGGTGCGTTCCGCGTAGACGGAGGCGTGGCCGGTGTACCGCCACTCGCCCCTGGCGTTCTTGAACCAGTACTTCGAACCGTCCCAGCCCTGCTTCCCGGGCTCCGCGTGGGCCGCTCCGGCGCCGGCCGTCAGACCGACCACGCCGGCCCCGGCCAGCACGGTGGCGGCCAGGCAGGTGCTCCGTACGGCCCGGTGTATTCGGGCACCCGCCCCGGCCGTCCGGGTCGCCGCGGACCGGGCGGTCCGCGGCCGTGCCGCGCAGCCCGGGCAGACGCAGCCCGCGATCGGGGGCCCGCCGACACTCTCCTCGAAGCCGGGCAGTGCGCCGTCGGCGTCGGGGCCGGTCGCCGTCCAGAGGTCCGTCGGTATCCGGGCGTCCGTCGATATCCGGAGGTCGGCCGCCGTGCGCCCGGTCGCCGTGCGGAGGTCGGTCGCTATCCGGAGGTCGGTCGTGAGGGCGTTCGTCATACCGGTCGTCCTTCCTTCCGCCCGGCCCGGGCGGCCGGGGGCGGTACCTGGGCGGCCACTCCGGCCGGGGCGACGAAGGCGACCAGCAACTGCTTCATCAGGGCGCTGCGGGCGGCCTCGTCCAGCTCGTGGGCGGTGGCGCGCTCCAGCCGGCGCACCGCGAGGGCGGCGGCCTCCACCGCGTCGTCCACCAGGACGGTGCGCAGCCCCGCGTCCAGGTCGGCCAGCCGGCGGCGGCGCATCGACTCGGCGACCTCGGGCGCGTAGTCCAGCGCCAGCGGCTGGGCCGAGTACACCTCCAGCCCGG
Source organism: Kitasatospora sp. NPDC004240 (assembly GCF_053603215.1). Classification (NCBI taxonomy): domain Bacteria; kingdom Bacillati; phylum Actinomycetota; class Actinomycetes; order Kitasatosporales; family Streptomycetaceae; genus Kitasatospora; species Kitasatospora sp. NPDC004240. The sequence goes on from NZ_JBSGFD010000091.1 coordinate 29,823, forward strand.
CCGGGGCCACCTCGGCCGCCAGCCCGCGGGTGAGCTCGTCGGCGAACCACTGCCCGTCGCGCAGCGCGGGGCCCGGCGCGGCGTTGCTGTCGCAGGGCAGCGCGGAGGCCGTCCGGGTCAGCACCGCGTGGACCTGCTCGCGCAGGTAGTCCTCGTGGTCGTCCAGCGACAGCAGCGCCCGGGCGGTGTCCTTGACCCGCCAGACGATCAGCAGCCGGACCACGATCGGGGTGCCGGTGCGGTCGACCACCTTCACGGGTTCGCTGCGCCAGTGCCGCAGCCGTACGTCGACCCGGCGCCGACGCAGCAGCGGGTTGACCCAGACCAGCCCGGTGCGGCGGACGGTGCCCCGGTACCGGCCCCAGCGGGTCAGCACCCGGGTCTCGCCGCCCGCGTTGGCCAGCAGCCCGGCCAGCGCGCCGACCACCAGCAGCCCGGCCGCGGCGACGGCCGCGATCGAACGGCCGGTCACCCCGTCCGGGCCGGCCGCCCGGTCGGTCACCCCGCGCAGCTCGGGCAGCGCGGCCCCGTACGGGATGACGCCGTCGCGCAGCAGCACCAGCACCACGGCGGCCACGCCGGTCAGCAGCACCAGCAGGGCGAGCCAGCCGGGCAGGACGGCGGCGGCGCGCTCGCGCAGCGCCGGGTCGGCGCGCGGCGGGCGACGCGTGGTGGTGGGGGCGGTGACGGGGGTGACGGGCACGGTCGCCTCCGGCGCGGTCTCCAGCGGATCGCACGGATCCGGCCGGGTGAGCGCCGGGCCGGGGAGCACGGCCGGCGGGACGGTGGCCGGTCCGTCCGCCGCGTCCCGGTCGCGGTCGCGGGGGCCAGCCGGCCGGACGCCCCTGGCCAGCGCGCTCGCGCCGGCGGCCGTACGCGCGACGGGCGCCGGGGGAAGCGGCTCGGGCAGGTGGTCGGGTCGGTCGGGTCGCTGCGAAGAATCGCGGGTGACGTCCATGCACGGATCCTCGGGGTCGGTGTGTCGCGCAACGGGCGGCCCGGATCTGACGGGCAGTGCCAGAGCCAGGCTAGGTTCATACGTCATCAAATGCGACATTTGATGTGAAACGTGTCGACATTTCCTGACGAGCCATCCGGGGGCGACCTGACGCGCAGGCACATGAGCGGTTTGTCGTGGCGGTTCCGAGTGCCGAGTGGCAGCCGGTCAGCGCCGCCGGGAGCCGCTCCCCCGGGCGCGCACCCGGCGGACGACCAACCCGAACGCGATCAGCAGCAGGAGCACCCCGAGCAATCCGGTGCGCCGGGTGTCCGGCCCGGACCACTCGGCCACCACCTCGGCCCCCGCCGGCGGCACGGCCAGCATCCGGGAGGCCGCCGCGACGGGCGCGGGGGCAACACTCGGGGACGGGGACGGGGACCGGGTCGGGGTCGCGCTGCCGGAGGCGGCGGCCGGGGCCACCGTGGGCACCGGGGAGGCGCTCGGCGACGCCGGTACGGGCGCCACGGGCGGAACCGCGATCGGCAGCAACCCGGGAGCCACGGGCGGCAACGGCCCACCCACCGGGTCCGGGACGACCACCGGGGCCGCCGGCGAGGGCGAAGGCGAGGGCGAAGGCCGTACCGGGGTCGCGCTGCCGGAGGCGGCGGCCGCGGGGGGCGGCGACGCAGAGGCAGACGCAAGGGCAGCCGCGGACGGGGAGGCCGGCGCCGTGGTCGAGGGCGTGCCCGCCGGGGTCCGGGCCGGGGCCGGCGCGGGGAGCGCCACGTGGACCACGACCGCCTCGCCCGCCGTGCTGTTGCCCGCCGGGTCGGTGGCGGTGACGGTCAGCCACTGGTCACCGCCCGCCAGATCGCGGCTGGCGTTGCAGGTCCAGCCGCCGTCCAGGGCGGCGGTCGCCCCGCAGAGCACCGTCCGCTCGGCGGAGGCCGCGGCGGCGGAGGGGAGGTCCCCGGTCCGGGCGGTGACGATCACCTTGGCGCCGCCCTCCGCCCGCCCGCCGAGCGTGGGCCTGGCGGCCCGTACGGTCTCGCCGGCGGCCGGCGAGGTGAGCACCGGGCGGGCCGGGGCGACGGTGTCGACGACCAGGGTGGCCGGCTTGCCGGGGGTGCGGTTGCCGGCGGCGTCGACGGCGACGGGGGTGAGCCGGTGGCGGCCGTCCGGCAGGTGCTCCACCGGCAGGCAGGACCAGCCGCCGTCGGCCCGGACGGCGGTGCCGCACAGTTCCGCGGTCTGGTCGGCGACGGAGACCGTACTGCCCGGCTCGCCGGTGCCGGTGAGCTGGAGGCCCGGGTCGTTGGTGAACTCGGGGAGGGTGAACACGGGCGCGGTGGGCGGAGCGGTCTTCACGGTGACCCGCACCGGCTCGCCGCGCAGCACCACGCCGCCGCCGGTGGTCTCGACGAGGGTGAGGCTGTGGGCTCCTCCGGTCAGCGCGGTGTCGGGGCGGCAGGACCAGCCGCCGCCGTACTCGACCCGGGCCCGGCAGAGCGTGCTGTCGCCGTCGCGGACCTCGACGGTGGCGCCGACCACGCCGCCCTCGCCGCGCACCCGGGGGCGTGCGTCGGCGAGCACGGTGCCGTCGACCGGGCCGACGATCTCGGGCCGGGCCGCGCCGACGGTCAGCCCGATCCGCTGGTCGGCGACCTGGCCGGAGTCGGCGAAGCCACCGGAGGAGACCAGTTGGGCGGCGTCCCGGCCGATCCGCAGCCGGGCCCAGGTCTCGCCGGACGCGGCGTCGGCGGGGACCGTCCACTCCAGCACGGCGTGGTCGGTGCCGGCCGGGACCTCGCTCTGCACCCGCTCGGTGGCGTCGAAGCGCCCGTTGTGGTCGAAGTCGATCCAGCCGGCCAGGGTCGCCGGCGAGCCGCCGACGGCGACCGGCACGCCCAGCCGGTAGTAGCGGCCGATGGCGGCCTCGGCGGGGTAGCCGGTGCTCGCGCACGGCCGACCGCAGGTGCAGCCACCACACGGCCGAGCCGCTGACGGTCGCGGCGGCGACGCCCCAGGCCGAGCCGACCGCG
>NZ_JBSGFD010000092.1:0-32626 GCF_053603215.1 Kitasatospora sp. NPDC004240
GGCCCGCCGCGATGGCGGGCCGCCCCCGGCACGTCCGGGCTCAGAGCGCGCGGGTCAGGCGCTCCGTGAGGAGCCGGGTGAAGCGGGCCGGGTCGGGCAGGTCGCCGCCCTCGGCGAGGAGCGCGCCGCCGTAGACCAGCTCGGCGGTCTCGGCCAGCGCCGGATCGTCGGCGTTCGCCTCGTGGGCGGTGCGCAGCGCGGTGATCAGCGGGTGCGCCGGGTTGAGTTCCAGGATCCGCTTGACCGGCGGGACCTGCTGGCCCATGGCCCGGTACATCTTCTCCAGGGTCGGCGTCATGTCGTGGGCGTCGCCGACGATGCAGGCGGCGGAGGTGGTCAGCCGCGAGGACAGCCGGACCTGCTTCACCTGCTCGGACAGGGCCTGGGTCAGCCAGGGCAGCAGGGCGGCGAAGTCCTGCTCGCGCCGGGCCTTCTCGGCGTCGGCCTCCTCGTCACCGCCGGCCGGCCCGTCGAGGTCGACCTGCCCCTTGGCGATGGACTGCAACCGGTGGCCGTCGAACTCCGGAACCCGCTCGACCCACACCTCGTCGACCGGGTCGGTGAGGATCAGCACCTCGTAGCCCTTGGCGGCGAAGGCCTCCATGTGCGGGGAGTTCTCCACCATCGCCCGGGTCTCGCCGGTCAGGTAGTAGACCGCGTCCTGGCCGTCCTTCATCCGCCCGACGTACTCGCGCAGCGTCGTGGTCTTCTCCGGGTCGTGGGTGGAGGCGGCCGACACCAGCTCCAGCAGGGCCTCGGTGTTGTCGGTGTCCTCGATCAGGCCTTCCTTGAGCGCCCTGCCGAACTGGGTCCAGAACGTGGTGTAGCGCTCGGCGTCCTTCTTCTGCATGTCCTTGACCGCGCCGAGGACCTTCTTGACCAGGCGGCGGCGCACGCCGCGGATCTGCCGGTCCTGCTGCAGGAGTTCGCGCGAGACGTTCAGCGACAGGTCGTGGGCGTCCACGACGCCCTTGACGAAGCGCAGGTAGTCCGGCATCAGCGCTTCGCAGTCGTCCATGATGAAGACGCGCTTGACGTACAGCTGCACGCCGCGCCTGGTCTCCCGGGAGAACAGGTCGAAGGGCGCCTGCGAGGGGATGAACAGCAGCGCCTCGTACTCGAAGGTGCCCTCGGCCCGCATGTGGACGGTCTCGGCCGGGGGCAGCCAGTCGTGGGTGATCTGCTGGTAGAACTCGTGGTACTCGGCCTCGGTCACCTCGCTGCGCTGCCTGGCCCACAGCGCCTTCATCGAGTTCAGCGTGTCGACCTCGTGCGTGGTGGCGCCCTCGGCGTCGGTGCGCTCGGTGGCCATCCGGATCGGCCAGCGGATGAAGTCCGAGTACTGCTTGACGATCTGGCGGATCTTCCACTCGGCGAGGTAGTCGGCCAGCCCGTCCTCGCCGTCCACGGGCTTGAGGTGGAGGGTGACCGAGGTGCCCACGTCCAGACCGTCGACGGCCTGGATGTCGTACGTGCCCTCGCCGTCGGACTCCCAGAGCGTGCCGGAGTCGGTACCGGCCCGCCTGGTGCGCAGGGCGACCTTGTCGGCGACCATGAACGCCGAGTAGAAGCCGACGCCGAACTGCCCGATCAGGCTCTGGGCCGCGGCGGCGTCCTTGGCCTCCTTGAGCTTCTCCAGCAGGCCCGCGGTGCCGGACTTGGCGATGGTGCCGATCAGGTCGACGATGTCGTCCCGGGTCATGCCGATCCCGTTGTCGCGGACGGTGAGGGTGCGGGCGTCCGCGTCCACCTCCAGCGTGATGTGCAGGTCGGAGGTGTCGGCCCGCAGCTCGGGGTCGGTCAGGGACTCCAGCCGCAGCTTGTCCAGCGCGTCGGAGGCGTTCGAGATCAGTTCCCGCAGGAAGATGTCCTTGTTCGAGTAGATCGAGTGGATCACCAACCGGAGCAACTGACGGGTCTCGGCCTGGAACTCCATCGTCTCGACACTGCTACCCACCTGGGGGTCTCCTTCCGGATGACATCGTGCAGAACACCCGCCCGGGCATGGGTGGGCCGGGGCGGGAGGGAATCGGGGTGGTCGCGGGGACGCCGCCGTCACGCTCCCGCGGCACCTGGACCGTCGTCGGGTCGACGACATCTGACGACATGTTAAGGCGTTCGGGACGGTTCCCGCCGGGCGCCGCGAATTGTCGTACGCGTTCCGGGCGGGCCGTGTAGGGAGCCGGGGGGCGGGGTGCGTACGGACCCTGCCGACGGGCCGGGTGCGGCACGGTGGAGGGGACGGGTGCGGCCCGGCGGTCGTACCGGTACGGACCGGCGGACGGGGGTCGGTGGACCGGCGGTCGGGGTCGGTACGGGTCGGTACCGACCGATGGACGGGTCGGGTACGGACCGGCGGCCGTCCGGCCGGGGCCGAGACTCCTGGGAGCGCTCTCAAGCGGGCGGGTCAACACGCTAGGCTGCTGGTACAGCCACACGTTCCCGGAGAGGAGCCCACGGTGCCGGAGAGCGCCCCGCGACCGTCCACACCGACCGCCCCGGCGGGCCCGTCACAGCCCCGCCCCACACTGGAGTCGGTCGCCGAACGGGCCGGCGTCTCCCGGGCGACCGCCTCGCGGGTGATCAACGGGGGCGCGGGCGTGCGCGAGGCACTGCGGGAGAAGGTCCGGCAGGCGGTCGACGAGCTCGGGTACACGCCGAACCTGGCCGCCCGCACCCTGGTGACCCGCCGCAACGGGGCGATCGCGGTGGTGGTCGCCGAGCCTGAGAGCCGGGTCTTCTCCGACCCCTTCTTCGCCCAGCACCTGCGCGGGATCGGCCGGGAGCTGGCCGCCGCCGACAACCAGATGGTGCTGCTGCTGGTCGAGGGCGAGAGCGACTACGACCGGGTCGCCCGCTACCTGGCCGGCGGCCACGTCGACGGCGCACTACTGTTCTCGCTGCACCGCACCGACCCGATGCCCGACACCGCCCGGCGGGTCGGCCTGCCGTTCGTGATCGGCGGCCGCCCGGGCTGGCCCGGGGCCGAGTCCGACCGCGACCTGGTCTACGTGGACAGCGACAACCGCGGCGGCGCCCGGCTCGCCGTCCAGCACCTGAGGTCGCTCGGCCGGCGGCGGATCGCCACCATCACCGGCCCGCTCGACCAGACCTCCTCCCTCGACCGCCTCGACGGCTACCGCGACCTGCTCCCGGACGGCGATCCGGCGCTGATCGCCGAGGGCGACTTCACCCCGGACGGCGGCGGCCGCGCGATGTCCACCCTGCTGGAGCGCAGACCGGACCTGGACGCGGTGTTCGCCGCCTCGGACGCCATGGCCTCGGGCGCGCTGCGGGTGCTGCGCGCCGCCGGACGCCGGGTGCCGCAGGACGTGGCGCTGGTCGGCTTCGACGACGTCCGGTCGATCGCGGCCTGGACCGAACCACCGCTCACCACCGTGCGCCAGGACATCGAGGGCATGGGCCGGCTGATGGCCCGGCTGCTGCTGCGCCGCCTCGCCGACCCGGGGGTCAGTGCGCCGTCCTCGGTGATCACCCCGGTGGAGCTGGTGGTCCGCGCCTCGGCCTGACCGTTGTGTGAGTACGGCGGACGGACCCCGGCCGTGCGGGCGGCCGGGGTCCGTCGGAGGGCGGGCAGGTGGTCGGGGACCGAAGTGCGCGGGGCCTCCGGTCAGTCGAACGGGATCCGCAGCACCGAGGCGCTGCCCTGGGCCTGGGTGGCGCCCACCCGGAGCTGGGCCCGGGCGTTGCCGATGGCGGGCCAGACCTCGATCCGCACCGTGCCGCCCCGGAGGTCGCCCAGGGTGCCGGTGGCGGAGAGCAGGCCCGCGCCCGTCCCCGAGTAGCGCTCCCAGCCGGTGACCGGGTCGGTGGCGAAGTAGCGGTATGTCTCGACGCGGTCGACGACGCCGTCGCCGGTCAGGTCGTAGGAGACCCGGGCCTGCTGGCCGAGGCCGACGGAGCCGCCGGCGTCGACGTACAGGTCGAAGTCGGTCCGGGCACCGGCCCGCAGGGTCCCGTTGACGCCGCGGACCTCGTAGGCCACGGGCCGGTAGGGGGTGCCGTCGTGGTTGGCGCCGTCGGCGGACGGGAGCGTCACGGCGGTGGCGCCGGAGCCGTACCCGGTGGTGAGCCCGCCGCCGGGCTGCAGGAGGAAGGTGTTCCCGCTGGGCGTCGGCGTGGACGTCGGGGTCGGAGTCGGTGTGGAGGTGGGCGTGGGCGTGGGGGTGGGAGTGGGCGTGGGGGTGGGAGTCGGCGTGGGCGTGGGCGTGGGGGTGACCCCGCCGGTGCCGCCGTCCTGGAAGGAGCCTCGTTCGCTCGCCGTCGAGCGGGCCGGCACGGTCAGGGTGTGGCCGTCCGAGAAGCGGACGGTGCGCACCGTGGTGGTGTAGTTGTGCGCCACGTGGGTGCGGGTGGCGCCGGAGACGAACACGGCCGCGGTGGGCGCGTCGGCGGTGACCGTCGTGTCCGGGGTGCCGAGGACGGCCAGGTTGCCGATCCAGTGGGCGGTGTGGGCCTTGGACTCGCCCTCCTCCGGGGTGTAGCCGGCGTTGCCGGCGTCCCAGTGGGCCTTGGCGGCCGCGGGATCGGTCAGCGCCTCGGTCTCCCAGAGCAGGTCGCGCCAGTCGGTGTAGCCGCCGCCGTTGTTGGCCCGCAGCTCGGCGAGGTTGGCCGCGAGGTCGTCGCGGCGCCCTGCCAGGTAGAGCGAACCGCCGTTCAGCGGGAGGAAGTTGATGCCGTGGATCATGCCCGGGGAGGCCGTCCACCAGGTCGAGTAGGCGGCGCCGCTGCCCCACACCATCCCGGCCGTGCCGTGCTGGAAGGAGGCGGGGAAGACCTGGCGGTCGGCGTCGAACCAGTACTGGCGCACCGCGTTCGCCTCGGTGGTGTACAGGTAGACCCCGAGGTCACGGAGGGTGTCGTCGCCGGTGGCCGAGCCGTAGAGGATCAGCGCGGAGGAGAAGTTCAGCGACTCCGAGGAGGACTCCTGGTTGTTGCCGGCCGCGAAGCCGGCGTGGCCGGAGGCCCAGGCGTGCCCGGCGTACGGGTCGAAGCCGCGCAGCCACGGGAACCGGCCGTCGCCGCGGTCGGCGTTGGCGGCGTCCTTGGCGAGCAGGCGCACCATGCCACCCCAGGCGGAGTCGGCGGCCCACGCGGCGTCGTAGCGGGCGACGGTGGCGGCCGCCCGGACGAAGTAGCCGTAGTGGAAGTGGTGGTCGTTGAGCTCGGCGTCGCTGCCGTAGGAGGCGGGGTAACCGATCAGGGTCTTCCAGGTGGCGTCGTACGCGAAGACCGTTGAGCCGGTGCCGCGGAACCAGGTCTCCAGTCGGCCCTTGAGGAGGCCGAGCAGCTTGTCGCGGGTGGCGCCGTCGCCGAGCTGGTCGGCGACGGGGACGAGTTCGGCGAGCCGGCCGAGCGCCTTGCCGGTCCAGTAGGTGTCGGTGGCGCCGGCGAACGGGTCGGCGGCGTCGGCGGCCTGGCGGACGAGGGCGCTCAGCGCGGCCCGGTCCTGCCCGCCGACGTCGGGCAGCGACGGGAGCACGCCGCCGACCGACTGCCTGGTGGTGAACGAGCCGCCCTCGCGGACCTTCATGGTGCCGCGCGGGGAGGTGTAGGTGAGCGGGGTCAGCGGGTCGGCGGAGGCCTGCCACTGGTGCGGGTAGAGCGCCATCAGGGTGCCGCCGGCGCCGCCCGGCTCCTGCGCGGTGGTGGTGGCGGTGTAGGTGGTCGCGAGGGCGCCGGCGGCGGCGTCGTACGACCAGGCGACCTTGGTGTCGGTGACGAAGTCGTAGGCGTGGGCGCGGAACCTGCCCAGGTCTCCGGGTGAGGGCAGGACGGCGACGGAGTAGTAGTCCTTGGCGCCGAGGGCGGCGGTCAGGGTGGTGCCGGCGACGTTCCAGGTGGTGCCGGTGGGGGCGAACAGGCCGTAGTGGTGGCCGCCGACGGTGATGCCGAGGACGTTGCCCTGCTGGGCGAAGACGGTCGGCGCGGTGGCGGTGGTGACCTGGGCCGCGCCGCCGGTGGCGTGGGCGTAGACGTACGGCAGGCCGTGGCCGACGGTGGCGCGCAGGGTGCGCGTGCCGTCCGACCAGTACGGGGTGACCGTCCAGTCGCTCCAGCCGTCGACCTTGGTGTCCGGGGAGTCGAGGCCGGCCACGCCGACGGTGAGGTCGCGGGTGTGGGTGAGGTCGTACTGCCGTCCGTCGGGCGTGATGGTCGGGGTGGTGGGGTAGCCGACCTCCAGCCCGGCCGCCCGGGCCTTGAAGGTCATCGGGTGGGCGTAGAGGTTCTCGGAGTACGGGTTGCCGGCGTAGCGCTGGTAGATCAGCGAGGACCACCAGTCGTTGGTGGGCGCGGCCTGGCCGGCCATCCGGGCGGTGACCTTGGGGGTGACCGGGGCGCCGTCGGAGTTGGAGGGTCCGACGGTGCCGGCCGGCCGGGTGCTGCTGTAGCCGCCGAGGCCGACGGGGACGGTGGCCGCGGCGGCGCTGCCGGCGCCGACGGTCGCGGTCAGCGCGGCCGCCGCGGCCAGGGCCAGGGCGGTGACGGCTGACGCCGGACCGCGCAGTGGACGGAGGAGCTTCATGGGCGTGCACCTCGGGTGGGGGGCGGGCGACGGATGAGAGCGCTCTCAGCGACGGACCGTAGGGGCGCCGACCGCAGAGTGTCAACGGGAACGGCGAGAACGGTTGCATTCACAACCCGAAGGCGCAGCTCGCCAGTTCTCGGAGATTACGTTCAGATTTCGACCCCTTGACGGCCGTGGGTCCGCCCGGCAGTCTCAAGCATCACTGAGAGCGCTCTCAAGAAGCGGTTCATCAGTCGACCACCGCCACCGACCACCCCGTCATCCGCCGCCCAGGAGGCACCCCCATGCGTCCCTTCAGAATCCGTCGCCGGGCCACCGCCCTCGGCAGCGCGGCCCTCGCCGCCGCCCTACTGCTCTCCGCGTGCAGCTCCACCACCGGCTCCCAGGACGCCGCCGGCGGCAAGGTGACCCTCACGGTGGACCTCTTCGGCACCTTCGGCTTCAAGGAGAGCGGCCTCTACGACGAGTACATGAAGCTCCACCCGAACATCACCGTCAAGCAGACCGACACCCAGGACGAGGGCCAGTACTGGCAGGCCCTGCAGACCAAGCTGGCCGGCGGCGGCGGACTCGGCGACATCCAGGGCCTGGAGGTCGGCCGCGCGGCGAGCGTCGTCCAGAAGCAGTCCGACAAGTTCACCGACCTCAGGACGCTCGGCCTCGGCAACGTCAACGACGAACTCGTCCCCTGGAAGGGCGCCGCGGTCAAGACCGCCGACGGCAAGGTCCTCGGCGCGGGCACCGACATCGGCCCCGAGGCGATCTGCTACCGCACCGACCTCTTCAAGGCCGCCGGCCTGCCCACCGACCGCGACGAGCTCGCCGCCAAGTGGTCCACCTGGCAGGGCTACCTCGACCTCGGCCGCCAGTACGTCGCCAAGGCCGAACCCGGCAACGCCTGGACCGACAGCGCCGCCGGCATGTTCACCGCCGAGGTCGGCCAGCAGAAGGTCCGCTACGCCGACGAGTCCGGCAAGCCCGTCCACGAGACCAACCCGGCCGTCCGCACCGCCTGGGAGGACGCCACCCGCCTGGTCGCCGACAACCTCTCCGCCAAGCTCGCCCAGTGGACCCCGGAGTGGAACAAGGCCTTCACGACCGGCAAGTTCGCCACCCTCAGCTGCCCCGCCTGGATGATCGGCTTCATCAAGGGCCAGGCCGGCGCCGCCGGTTCGGGCAAGTGGGACATCGCCCCCGGCCCCGGCCGCACCGGCAACTGGGGCGGCTCCTACCTGGCCGTCCCCCGCACCTCCAAGCACCCCAAGGAGGCCGCCGAGCTGATCAAGTGGCTCACCGCCAAGGAGCAGCAGGCCACCCTCTTCACCAAGCAGGGCTCCTTCCCGTCCTCCATCGGGGCCCAGGCCGCGATCAAGGACGTCACCGACCCGTACTTCAACAGCGCCCCCATCGGCAAGATCTTCAGCGAGTCCGCCACCGCCATGCCCGCCCAGGTCCTCGGGGTGGACGACGGTGTGGTCGGCAAGGCGTTCACCGACGCCCTCGGCGAGGTCGAGCGGACCGGCACCGCACCCGAGACCGCCTGGAAGCACGCGCTGGAGACCGTCAAGAAGGCCAACGGCAGCTGACCACCCCCTCTCCCGGCCCGCGCCGCCGCCCTCCCCGGCGGCGCGGGCCGGGAGCCCGTCGAAGGACCCCCATGGCCCTGACCTCCCCCGCCCGGCTGCCCGCCGCCGGGCCCGCGAAGCCCCGCCCGCGCCGGGCCGCCCGGCTCGCCCCGTACGGCTTCCTCGCCCCGTTCTTCACCCTGTTCGCGGCGTTCGGCCTGTTCCCGCTGCTCTACACCGCCTACATCTCCCTGCACCGCGTCGAGCTGCAGACCTCCGACCGGATGGACTGGCTGGGCCTGCGCAACTACACCCGCCTGCTCGACGACCCGTTCTTCTGGAACGCGCTCGGCAACACCTTCACCATCGGCGTGCTCTCCACCGTCCCCCAGCTCCTGATGGCCCTCGGCCTCGCCCACCTGCTCAACCAGAAGCTGCGCGGACAGACCTTCTTCCGGGTCTCCATGCTGCTCCCGTACGCCACCTCGGTGGCCGCCGCCACCCTGGTCTTCGCCCAGCTGTTCGGCCGCGACTACGGGCTGATCAACTGGCTGCTGAGCAGCGCGGGCCTGCACCCCGTCGACTGGCAGGCCGACACCTGGGCCTCCCAGCTCGGCGTCTCCGCGATCGTCACCTGGCGCTGGACCGGCTACAACGCGCTCATCTACCTCGCCGGCATGCAGACCATCCCCGGCGAGCTCTACGAGTCCGCCGCCGTCGACGGCGCCTCCCGCTGGCAGCAGTTCCGGCACGTCACCATCCCCGGCCTGCGCCCCACCATCGTCTTCACCGTGGTGGTCTCCACCATCGGCGCCACCCAGCTCTTCGGCGAGCCGCTCCTCTACGAGGGCAACGCGGCCGGCGGCATCTCCCACCAGTACCAGACGCTCGGCCTCTACCTGTACGAGCAGGGCTGGACCTTCTTCCACCTCGGCCGCGCCGCGGCCGTCGCCTGGGTGATGTTCCTGCTGATCGTCCTCCTCTCCCTGGCCAACGCGGCACTCGCCGCCCGACGCAACCGTACGGACCGGTGATCCTCGTGACCACGTCGACCCGCCCGGACCCGGCGACCCGCAAGACCCCCACCGACGCCCCGGCCCCGCCCGGCCGTGCCCGCCGTACGGACCGGCCGCGCAAGGCCCCGCGCTCCCCGCTGCACGGCGGCCCGCTGGTCTACACCGTGCTCGCCCTCGCCACCCTGGTCTCCGCGTTCCCCTTCTACTGGACCCTGGTGGCCGCCAGCCGGTCCAACGCCGAACTGAGCTCACCCACCCCGGCGCTCACGCCCGGCGCCAACCTGTTCCACAACCTCGGCGAGGCGCTCCAGCAGGCCGAGATCGGCACCGCCCTGCTCAACTCGCTGATCGTGTCCGGCACGGTCACCGTCGGCGTGGTGCTCTCCTCCACCCTGGCCGGCTTCGCCTTCGCCAAGCTCCGCTTCCGCGGCCGCGGCGCCCTCCTCGGCCTCACCATCGCCACCATGATGATCCCGCCGCAGCTCGGCGTGATCCCGCTGTTCATGGTGATCGTCCGCCTCGACCTGCAGAACAAGCTGCCGTCGGTGATCCTGCCGTCCCTGGTCTCGGCGTTCGGCGTGTTCTTCATGCGCCAGTACCTGCTGCGTGCCCTGCCCGACGAGCTCATCGAGGCCGGCCGGGTCGACGGCGCCTCGATGCCGAGGATCTTCCGCTCGATCGTGCTGCCCGCCGCCCGGCCCGGCATGGCCGTGCTCGGCATGCTCACCTTCATGGCCACCTGGAACGACTTCTTCTGGCCGATCGTCGCCCTCAGCTCGCAGAACCCCACCGTGCAGGTCGCCCTGAAGTCGCTCGGCCAGGGCTACGTCCCCGACCAGTCCGTCGTCATGGCCGGCACCCTGCTCGGCACCCTGCCGGTCCTCGTGGTCTTCGCGCTGCTCGGGCGTCAGATCGTGGGCGGCATCATGCAGGGCGCCGTCAAGGGCTGACCCCACGCCCGACGGACCCCACCCCCGGCGGGCCCGCCCCGCCCGCGGGCCGCACCCGCCGAACCCCCACGCCGTGAACCCCAACCCACCTCACCGGAGCGCGACATGAGCGTCGAGACCCTCCCCTCCTCCCCCACCGTCCAGGGCTTCCCCACCGGCTTCGTCTGGGGCGCCGCCACCGCCGCGTACCAGATCGAGGGCGCCACCGCCGAGGACGGCCGCACCCCCTCCATCTGGGACACCTTCAGCCGGGTCCCCGGCGCCGTCCGCAACGGCGACACCGGCGACATCGCCGCCGACCACTACCACCGCTACCGCGAGGACGTCGCCCTGATGGCCCGCCTCGGCCTCGGTGCCTACCGCTTCTCGCTCTCCTGGCCCCGGGTACGACCCGGCGGCACCGGCCCCGCCAACCCGGCCGGCCTCGACTTCTACGACCGCCTCGTCGACGAGCTCCTCGCCCACGGCATCGCCCCCGTCGCCACCCTCTACCACTGGGACCTCCCCCAGGAGTTGGAGAACCGCGGCGGCTGGACCGACCGCGACACCGCCCACCGCTTCGCCGAGTACGCCGACCTCGCCGCCCGCCGCCTCGGCGACCGCGTCCCCACCTGGACCACCCTCAACGAGCCCTGGTGCAGCGCCTTCCTCGGCTACGGCAACGGCGTCCACGCCCCCGGCCGCAAGGACCCGGTCGCCGCCCTCACCGCCCACCACCACCTGCTGCTCGCCCACGGCCTCGGCACCGCCGCCCTGCGCGCCGCGCTCCCGGCCGCCGCCCAGGTCTCCCTCACCCTCAACCTGGCCGCCGTGCGCCCGCTCTCCACCGACCCGGCCGACCTCGACGCCGCCCGCCGCATCGACGGACTCGCCAACCGCATCTTCCTCGACCCCGTCTTCCACGGCCGCTACCCCGCCGACGTCCTCGCCGACACCGCCGGCCTCACCGACTGGTCCTTCGTCCGGGACGGCGACCTCGCGGAGATCTCCCGCCCCGTCGACTCGCTGGGCATCAACTACTACACGCCCACCGTCGTCGCCGCCGACGACCCCGCCCACCCGGCCCCCCGCCAGGACGGCCACCAGGGCGACTCCCCGTGGCCCGCCGACCAGGGCATCCGCTTCCTGCCCGCCGAGGGCAGCCGCACCGCCATGGGCTGGCCGGTGGACGCCGACGGCCTGTACGAACTCCTCACCCGCCTGCGCGACGACCTGCCCGGCGTCCCGCTCCTGGTCACCGAGAACGGCGCCGCCTACGAGGACTACAGCGACCCCCACGGCGCCGTCCACGACCCCGAGCGCGTCGCCTACCTGCACGCCCACCTCGGCGCCGTCCGCCGCGCCCTGGACGAGGGCGCCCCCGTCCGCGGCTACTTCCTCTGGTCGCTCCTCGACAACTTCGAGTGGGCGTACGGCTACAGCAAGCGTTTCGGCATCGTCCACGTCGACTTCGCCAGCCAGCGCCGCACCCCCAAGGACAGCGCCCACTGGTACGCCGAGGTCATCCGCACCGGGAACCTCCCCGCCTGACCCGCGCGGCGCGAGGGGCGGGCCCGCGGGCACTCCTGGTGGACGGGCCCGGCCGGCCTGCCCCGGTGGGGTACTCCCCGGCCCGGCCCGCGCCCGGCTCATCCTCCGTCAATACTTCTGCACCACACGACGGTTGGAGCTCCGCCTCGCGCGTCGCGACCCACCGGCCCGAGCGGCCGTCACGGCCGCGGCTCGCGAGGGGCCCTCCGCGGCCCCGGTGGCGGGGACGCCCGAACGATCGCCCGGGCACGCCGATCCGCGAACCACCGTCACCATCCGTCCCCGCGGCGCGACTCCACGCGTCCGCCGATCCCCCGCTACCGCGCGCATCCCCGGCGCCACGCAGCGAACAGGGCCGCCGCGGAGGGTTCCGGAAGGTCGGGAGCGAGAGACAATCGAAGAGGACACGGGAGCGCAGCGCCGGCCACGTGCGCGACATCCCCGCGCGCGACCCGACCCGACAGGTCCGGCGAGCCCTCCTCACGATCTCCGATCGCCCTGCCGCCCGTGGCCCTTCCCGACCCGACATCGCGAGGGCCCGGCACCGGGCGCGGCACCCCCTGCGCGCGCCCCGGCACATCCGCACACACCACCACTCGTACCCGACCGACTTCCCACGAAGGGGTGGGAGCCCATGAGCGCCAACGAGATCCACCTCGCACGAGCCGACCACGAGGTCGCCAAGCGCCTCGCCGACACCGAGTCCCCCTACACCATCGAAGTCGAGTTCATCGGCGGGCTGACCGACTCCCAGAAGAGCGCGTTCAAGCAGGCCGCCGACCGCTGGGCCCGCGTCATCGTCGGCGACCTCCCCGACGTCATCATCGACGGCCGCCTCGTCGACGACCTGCTCATCAAGGCCGAGGGCAGGGCCATCGACGGCCCCGGACGCATCCTCGGCCAGGCGGGGCCCACCCATCTGCGGCCCGGCCCCGGGGCCTTCGAGTTCATCCCCGCCGCCGGCCTGATGTCCTTCGACCAGGACGACCTCGCGTCGATGGAGGGCAACGGCACGCTGGTCGACGTCATCATCCACGAGATGGGGCACGTCATCGGTGTCGGCACCATCTGGAAGCACAAGCGTCTCCTGCGCGGCGTCGGCACCGACAACCCGACCTTCATCGGCCCGAACGCCGCCACCGAGTACGCCGCTCTGGTGGGCGACGGCTCACCGAGGCGGGTGCCCGTGGAGAACCGCGGTGGCCCCGGCACCGCCGAGGCCCACTGGCGCGAGACCGTCTTCGACAACGAGCTGATGACCGGCTTCGTCGGCCGGGCGGGCAACCCCCTCAGCCGGGTCACCGCGGCGAGCCTCAAGGACCTCGGGTACGTGGTCGACCTCGACGCGACCGACCCCTACGTCCTGCCCAATCACCTCCAACTCGCCGAGCGCGGCGTACTGCTGACCCACACCGCTCCCATCGATGTCGGCGTCGTGCTCCCCACCATCCCCGACCTGCTGCCCGCCCGCAGTCTGCAGGCCGTCTGAGAGCACGCCGCCATGGCGGACAACGACCGACCCCGTCGCGAGGACGAGCCCTACGCCGTCCGGCGTCCCGAGGCCTCGATCCTCGACAGCCGCTCCGTCGTCCCCCGGGACAACGTCGTACGCCCCCCACCGAACCGCTTCACCCACGTCCTCACCGACGACCGGCCCTACTGGTACGACGGGAGCCGGCCCGACGGCCCGCCCGACGGCGTCATCCCCACCGGAACCACCGTCACCCTGCTCGTCCGGACCGAGGACCGCTGCCGCGTCGTCACCCCTGCCGGTCTCTACGTCACCGTCCCCTGCGGCTGCCTCGGCCCGCTGCGGGACCCGACGGTCGGCGAAGGCGCGTGACACGGCGGGCAGGTCCACGCCGGACCTGCCCGCCGTGACGTGCTACCGGATGGTGAAGGCGCCCCCGTCGACGTGGACCGTCCGGCCGGTGATGTTCGGAGCGGGAACGCGCCGCGCCGGTCGCGACGCTCGACAGGCCGATCACGGACGTCCGGCGGTGACGGCCCGCGAACAGGGCGGGTGAGCACTGCCCGGCGCAGGGTCGGAGGCTGTGGGCCGCAGGCACTACCCTGGCAGGGCCGTCTAGCGGGGAGTGTCCGGGAACGTGTTCGTGAAGATCTGCGGTCTGAGCACCGCTGCGGATGTCGCGACGGCCGTCGCGGCCGGGGCCGACGCGGTGGGCTTCGTGCTCACCGAGAGTCCGCGGCGGGTGGCGCCCGCGCTGGCGCGGGAACTGGTGGCCGGGGTGCCCGAGGGGGTGCTGACGGTGGCGGTGTTCCGCGAGGAGCCGGCGGCGTACGTCCGGGCGGCCGTGCTGGAGGCCGGCGTACGGGCGGTGCAGTTGCACGGCAACCACCCGGCGTCCGCGTTCGCCGAGCTCGGCGACCTGGGGCTGCCGCTGATCCGGGCGACCTCGGCCGAGGCCGCGGCCGGAGCGGACTGCGGGGACTTCGGCGAGCAGATGCTGCTGCTGGACTCGCCGGTGCCGGGATCCGGGGACGCGTGGGACTGGTCCGAGCTGGGGGCCCGGCCGCCGGCGGGCACGTGGCTGCTGGCCGGCGGGCTGAACCCGGCGAACGTCGCCTCGGCGATCACGACGGCCCGCCCGTGGGGCGTCGACGTCTCCAGCGGGGTCGAGGCGCGGCGCGGCGTCAAGGACCCCGAGCTGATCACGCGGTTCGTCCGGGCGGCCAAGACCGCCTGACCCCCGAGGCGGGGCCCGGTCGCTACCGGAGTCCGATCAGGCCCCAGCCCCGTTCCCCGGCCCGGGTGACCACCTCTCCCCACTCGCGCAGGAGGTCCGCGGTGGCCTCGAAGCTGCCCGGGCGGCCCGCCCAGCGGGCCGCCTCGATGCCGAAGGGCTCGCGGAGTTCCTCCAGCCGCGGCGCGGCCAGCTCCCAGGCGCGGACGAGTGCCGGCACCTCCTCGGGCGCGCGCAGCAGCAGTACGCGCGGTCGCCACGGTTCGGGGTCGTCGGGGAAGCCGGCCGCCGGGGCGGGGTCGTCGTCGTCCGTGTCCGGCGCCGCGGGGTCGTACGGGCCGTCCCACACCAGGCCGCCGAGGAACCCGTCGAGGGCCTCGCGCAGGTCGGGCGCGGCCAGGTCGCGCATGTCCTCCCAGGCGTTGGCGAGGTGGAAGTGCCAGGCGTAGGTTCCGGTGGTCCCGAAGAACCGGTACTCGGCGCACCACGGTGGCCGCCCCCGCCACACCCAGCCGCCGGGCACGTCGCAATCGGCGTCGAAGCAGCGGTCGCAGCAGAAGTCCGGGAAGACGGCGTCGTCCAGTGCGGCGAGCCGCTCGGCGGCCGGTATCCGGGCGAGGTGGTCCCAGTCGGCCATGACCACGGTGATGTCCAGTCCCATCGGCGCAGGCTACCAAGCGGCCCCTCGGCTTCCCGGGGGCGCGTATTCCGTGGGCCGGCCGTACCGGCTCGACGAGGAGGGTGTTCGGACCCAAAGGATCTACAAATTCGAACAACTGTTGCATCGTCAGCTGATTGATCGTTAAAGTTTCGACCGCCAACCGGATGCGGAGTGCATGCGGGGGCGAGACAGTCAGAATCATCGGGGGAATTTCATATGTTCAACTCTGTACGTAGGTCCATGCGCACCCTCGCGAGCGCCGGCGTCATGCTCGCGATCGCGGCCGCGACCGTCGTCGCCGGCCCCGCCACCCAGGCCTCGGCCGATGGCTACACCGAGAAGATGAAGAACGCGAACAGCGGCAAGTGCCTGGTCGTCCAGGGCGACGGGAACGGCAACCGCGCGTTCCAGTACGAGTGCGGGCCCTACGCGGACCAGCGGTGGTGGTTCGACGACGACGCCAACCCCGGCAGCGGCATCTTCGAGGTGCACCCCGACAGCGTCAAGTGCCTGACGGTGCAGGGCTACAACGACGGCGCTCCGGCCTTCCAGTACGACTGCACCGGTCTCCCCGACCAGTCCTGGCGGCGGATCTGGCTGGGCGAGGGCATCTACCAGCTGAAGAACGTCAACAGCGGTAAGTGCCTGGTCGTCCAGGGCAAGGAGGACGGCCGGGGCGCGATCCAGGCCACCTGTGACACCCGCTTCGCGGACCAGATCTGGCGGTCCTGATCGCCCGGCCTGTAGACGCAGGCCCTCGAACACGACGCGCCCGGCCGGAGCACCCTCCGGCCGGGCGCTTTCGTCGCGTTCCGGGCCGGTCGAGCCCTCTACGCGCCCGTCAGCCCGTCGTGGCGGTCAGGTCGGCGGCGCCGAAGCCCACGGAGAAGCGGTGGCACCAGATCACCGCGCTGCGGACCTTCGACAGGTCGGTCCCGGCGGGCACGGTGTAGTTCTGGTTGCCGCGGTTGCCCTTGAGCGGGGCGAGCTCGACGGCCCCGTCGCCGAGGGTGTCGAGCCGTGACTCGGACGCCGGACGGGTGGAGAGGTAGACGCGGACGTCGGGGCCCTCCGAGGTCCGCAGGTCCTCCAGGCGCAGCACGGAGGTGCCGTCGGGCAGCCGGAGCAGGCGGGCGGTTCCGGTGGTCTCGTGCTCGCCGGAGACGAAGCCGCCGCGGGCCAGGTCGACCGGGCCGGCCTGGACGGGCGTCGCGGGCGTGGGCGCGGACCGCGGCGTCGACGGGTCCGGCGACGGGGTGACGGGGGCGGCCACCACCGGGCCGGGCAGTGCCTCGTCGACCGTCGTATTGGTGAACGCCTTCCAGGGCTCGAACAGGTACAGCCCCGCGACGGCGACGGCCAGGACCACCGTGATCACGCCCGCCAGGACGCGTCGGGGCAGTCGGCCGAGGACGGGAACACGGTTGAGCATCGGGGCCTCCACAGGGCTTGCCATCGGTCGTACCGCTCATGGGTACACCGGGGCGGCGGGCCCGCGGCAGCGGAGAGCGTATCCGTAAGGAAGCGGAAAGGACCTGCGGGCGGTGGAGGTCGGCGTCGACCGCCTCACCCGTCCGTACGGCCGACCGGGCCCACGAGGTCTCCGATCGGATCGACGGCCCCGCGTGACGTGCGGCACCGCCACCAGGCCCCGGCGGCGTCCGCACCCGGCTCCATCGGGTGTGTGTGGCCGGGGCATTCGGGCCACTGGATGAACTCGTACCCCGTGAGACGGTCCTGCACGAGTTCCGCCACGAACCGGGTCAGCGACGCGGGAGTGAGTCCCAGGTCGATACTCCGGCCGAACTGCGGTTCATCATCCGCATACCATCCCACGACCGGTGCTCGCGCATCGCCGTGGTCGTCCTCGGCCAGCATCCACCGCACACCGTCGGGGAGGCTCTGCGGGATGGTGCGGAGCAGGTCCCGGCCGACGCGCGCGCAGGACTCGGCAAGCCCGGCCGGCACACGGTCGTTCGGCGTGCCGGCCAGACTCCAGGTGCTGAGAATCCTCATCCCACCAAGCTATCGGGCGCGACGAAACACCCACCCCGGCGGGCCGGTTGATCGCAACGACGGGGGGAGCGGGGCCTTCGCCCAGGTCGACCACGGCCTCGGGACGCGCGCGGGCGTCGCGGCGCTCTCCCCCGGGCCCGGTCGCCGACGGTAGCCTTTCGTGCACGTATCGCCATCGGCTCCGCACGCGGGGCAGAGGGAGGACTCCGATGACCGGTTGGCGCGGTGGTGCCGACGTTCCGTCACCCGTCCGGCAGAGGCGGGCGTCCCGTCGCCTGCGGCGGTCCGCGGTGGTGGCCGCGGTCGCGTTGGCGCTGGCCTCGTCGCTCGCGGGGCCCGGGGCGGCGGCCGAGGACGTCGTCGAGGCGGCCTCACCGGGGGCGCCGGGGCTGGGGGACCCGCTGTTCCCGCTGGACGGCAACGGCGGCTACGAGGTCGGGCACTACACCCTGGATCTCGACTGGTCGGCGCCCCTGACGGCGTTCCCCGCGCGGACGGACATCGAGGCGGTGGCGACGCAGTCGCTGTCGCGCTTCAACCTGGACTTCGCCGGCAACACGCTCGGCCGGGTCCTGGTGGACGGGCGCGAGGCGGCGGCCGTGCGGGAGGGTGACGAGCTGGTGGTGACCCCGCCGCGGACGATCCGCCGGGGGCAGCCGTTCACCGTACGGGTGGAGTACACGGCGGACCCGACCCAGGTGCGGCACCGTGACGACGCGATCGAGACGTACGGGTGGATCCCGACGCCGGACGGGACGGTGCTCTACCCGCAGCCGAACGGCGCCAAGATGATCTTCCCGGCGAACGACCACCCGAGCCGTCCGGCACGGTTCAGCTTCCGCGTCACCGTCCCGCAGGAGCTGACCGCCGTCGCCAACGGCGAGCTCACCGAGCGGCGCGAACTCGGCGACGGGCGGGTCCGGTGGAGCTACGAGTCCGGGGACCCGGTCTCGACCCAGCTGGTCCAGGTGGCCATCGGCCGGTACAGCCTGCTGACCGGCACGGGCCCGCACGGGCTCCCGCTGCGCGACGCCGTCCCCACCGACCTGGTCGAGCGCGTCGAGCCGTACCGCCGGCTCACCCCCGGCCACCTGGACTGGCTGGAGCAGCGCCTCGGCCGCTACCCGTTCGGCACGTACGGCATCCTCGTCGCGCACACCGACCTCGGGGTGGCACTGGAGACGCAGACGCTGTCGCTGCTCCCGGAGGCCGACCTGCTGGGCGACCGGGTGGACGCCGAACGCAATCTGGTGCACGAGCTGGCGCACCACTGGTTCGGGGACGGCGTCGGTCTCAGGGCCTGGTCCGACCTGTGGCTGAGCGAGGGTCATGCGCGCTTCTACGAGCGGCTGTACTCCGAGGAGCACGGCGGGGTGAGCTTCGAACAGGCGATGCGGACCGCGTACGCCAGCCACGACCGGTGGCGCCGGGACTTCGGGGCGCCGGCCGCCCCGACCGAGCCCACGCTCTTCAAGCGGATGCGCTACGACGGGTCCGCCCTGGTGCTGTACGCGCTGCGCGAGGAGGTCGGGGACGCCGCCTTCCGGGCCGTGGAGCGCGCCTGGGTCGAGCTCTACCGCCACCGGCCGGCCGGGACCGCCGACTACATCGAGCTGGCCTCCCTGGTGACCGGCCGGGACCTCCGCGGCTTCCTCACCGCCTGGCTCTACGGCGAGCACACCCCTGCGATGCCCGGCCACCCGGACTGGACGGTCGATCCGCTCCCCCGCGTCCCCGGTCCGACCGACCCGGCCGACCCGGCCGACCCGGCCGACCCGACCGACCCGACCGTCGACGGCTCCGAACGGCCGTGACCGGCGTCATGCCGAACTCCGCCGGTCAGGGACCATCAACCGGGAAGACCCGGAGCGGGGGTGCGGCCGTGATCGGCCCGGGCCCGCCCACAACGGCACCGCCTGGCGGATTCCGGCCGCCACCCGCCCGGACGGCGCGGATCAAACCGAGATCGTCATCAGCCTGCTAGGCATGGGTCCGACCGGCGTTGATCTCGGCGTCCGGTGCCGCGTCGGCGGCGTCGCCCTCCCCCCACTGCCGGGCGCCCTGCTGGGGCCGGGGGATGAGGAAGGTCGCCAGCATGCCGAGGGCGAGCAGCGCGGCACAGGTGTGGCCGTTGATCTGGATCGCGTGGGACATGGCGTCGCGGGCGGCGTCGGCGGCGGACGCCGTCTGCGGGTGGTCGCCCAGCCCGGAGATCATCGCGCCGGCGCTGTCGGAGACCGCCGAGGACAGCTGGTCGGCGCCGGCCTCGGGCATTCCCTGCTCGACGAGCCGGTCCGACAGGTCGGAGGTCAGTGTCGTGAAGAACGTCGAGGTCAGGACCGCGATACCGAGTGCGGAGCCGAGCTGGCGCGCGGCGCTCTGGATTCCGGAACCCTGGCCGGCCTGCCGCGGCGGCACGTCCGCCAGGACCACGTTGGTGACCTGGGCGGTGGCGAAGCCCACCCCCGTGCCGTACAGGAACAGGGCAATGGCGATGACCCACCACGGGGAGTCGCTGCCGGCCAGCAGGCCGAACATCAGCAGGCCGGCGGCCTCCAGGACCAGGCCGATCCGGACCAGGCCGACCGGCCCGGTCTTCTCGGCCATGCCGAAGCTCGCGCCGCTCGCGACGAAGCTGCCGACCGCGACGACGAAGACCAGCAGCCCGGTCCGGACCGGGGAGTACCCCAGGGCGTACTGGAGCCACAGCGGCAGCACGGCGAGCATGCCGAACTCGGCCAGGGCGATGATGAGTGTCGCGATGGTGCCCGTGCTGAAGGACTTGGTGCCGAACAGCGAGGTGTCCATCAGCGGCGCCGTCCCGTTGCCCCGGGTGAGCCGCACCTGGAGGAACAGGAAGAGGGCGAGACACACCACCGCGACGACCAGGGCGACCGGGACGACCGACAGGCCCGTGCCGTCCCCGAAGGGTCCGAAGTCCTTACGCGGTTCCCACCAGCCGTAGTTGCGTCCCTCGATCAGCGCGAACGCGAGGAGTCCGAGGCCCGGCACCGACAGCACCGCGCCGACGGCGTCGATCCGTCCCGGCTGGCGGGGGGAGGGTCGGAGGAACGTCATGACGCCGACGAGGATCAGCGCGACGACCGCGATGTTGATGCCGAAGACCCACCGCCAGGAGTAGTCGGCGAGCCAGCCGCCCAGCAGCGGTCCGACCGCGGCGGCCGCCCCGATCGTCGATCCCCAGATCGCGAACGCCTTGCCGCGGTCCGGACCCCGGAAGGTCAGATTGAGCAGCGCCAGCGACGTCGGCATGATGATCGCGCCACCGACACCCTGCGCGAACCGGCCGGCGATCAGCAGCTCCCCGGTGGGCGACACCGCCGCGGCGATGCTGGCCAGCCCGAAGATCACGGTCCCGACCGTGAACAGCCCGCGCGCTCCCAGGATGTCCGACAAGCGGCCCATCACCAGCAGCAGGGCGGCCAGGACGATCGCGTAGGACTCCTGGATCCATTGAGCGCCGAAGGCCGAGATCTCCAGGTCGTCGATGATCGGCGGCATCACCACATTGACGATGGTGAAGTCCACGACCACCAGCGAGACACCGAGGGAAATGGCGAGAAGGCCCAACCAGGCGTCCCGGTTGGTGGGTGAGGGCCGAGCAGGGTTCTCGGACACAGCGTTCCTCCGTCTGTTCGATGGGTGTGCACCCGGTTCGGTCGCCGAGGGCGAGGTACCGGGGTGCCGGGGAGGCGGGCCGCCTCCGAGCCAGTGGCACCCTGCCGGAAGAAGAGGACGTACTCTGACCGCTACTGAGACCAATCGGGAGGGCAATCCGTGATCGCCAACCGAACGCTGGAGCTGCTCAGCCTGCTTCAGGCCCAGAAGGAGTGGACCGGCGACGGTCTGGCCGAGCGGCTGGGGGTGTCCCCGCGGACGGTCCGGCGCGACATCAACCGACTGCGCGAACTGGGCTACCCCGTCACGGCACGCAAGGGCCCCTCCGGCTTCTACCGGCTGTCCCGCGGAGCGCGGCTGCCCCCGCTGATGGTCGACGACGAGCAGGCCATCGCCATCGCGCTGGCCCTGCAGACGGCTCCGGCCTCGGTGACCGGGATGGGGGACGCCACGAAGCGGGCGCTGAACTCCATCAAGGAGCTCCTGCCTCCGCACCTGGCCCGCAGGCTGGCGACCTTCTCGATCGAGCAGATGGAGAACGCCTGGGAGCTGGCTCCGCCCCAGGTCGATCCCGCGCTGCTGGCGCAGCTGAGCGCCGCCGCGCAGCAGCGCGAGGTGGTGCGGTTCGCCTACCGGTCCATCGACCGCGACCCGGTGGAGGACGACGAGGTCCTGGCCGAACCCCATCGGCTCGTCGTCTGGTCCGGTCGCTGGTATCTGGTGGCGTACGACCAGCGCAGGAACTCCTGGCACACCTACCGGCTCGACCGTATCGGGCAACTGACCTCCACCGCCTGGCGGTTCGGTCCTCGGGAAGTGCCGGAGGCGGACATCACCCGCTTCGTCCAGAGCCAACCCGACCGGGGGGACACCGCGGACAGGTGGCCGTGCTGGGGCACCGTCCTGATGGAGTGCCCCGCGACGCTGGTGGCGAAGTGGGCTCCGGGCGCGGCGAGCTTTGAAGCGATCGACGAGCGGATCACCCGGATCCGGATGGGGGCGTGGTCCTGGTCGGGGCTCATCGGCTTCCTCGTCACCTTCAATTGCCGGTTCACCGTCGAAGGCCCGCCCGAACTCGCCGAAGCGGCCCGCCAGGTGATCGGACGCCTCGACGTCGGGGTGCCCCTGCCCGACGAGCGCGCGCCGGAGCCGGCCGGTTCGGTTCGAGCCGGTGCCTGAGACCGGAACGAACGGCCCGCATTCCTTCCACGACGTTGTCGAGACCCCCTCTGCGCGGGACCCGGCACTGCGGGAACAAGGGAGAAGGAGAACCGGATCAGCGTGGACGTGGCCGTGGGAATCCGGCCGCGCTCGGCACGTACCTCACCGTGGCGCGCCTACGGCACGAGATCATCCGGATCGCCCGGGCGCACGCGAGGCGCGGAGGCGCCGCCCTCCCGGCGCGCTCGGCGCCGTACGACCGACGCCGGGGCCGACGGGCCCGGCAGGCGGTCACACCCCCGTGCCCGGGATCACAGGACGACCGGGCCGGTCACCAACGCCGGGCCGGGTTCCTCCTCCGGGCCGGCGGCCGGGCCGCCGGGTGTGCGCAGGCGCGTCACCTCCGCCTCCAGCTCGGCGACACGGGCCTCGAGCCGCCGCACGTCCCGGGCCGCCTCCTGGTACCCCTCCTTGTGGCGCCTGGCGACGTGGCTGAGGGTGTCCACCCGGTCCGCGAAGGCGTCGCGCTCGGCGGCGATCGGCTGGACGACCTGGCCGACGACGACGGCCGCGATCCAGTCGACCCACGCGTTGATGTGCTCGGCGCCCTGGTCGCCGGTCAGTTCGGCGTTCTTCAGGCCTTCGAGCATGGCCGGGCGGATGGCGTCGGCGATGCGCCGCTGCGGGCCGTGCTGCTCGGTCACAGCGGCTCCTCGGGGACGATGCGGATGGCTTCCCCGCCCGCGTCGGTGCGGGTGGTGCCGGGAAACGATCCTCCCATGCTCCGGCCGCCGGGTCAGTCCGGCGCCGCCGGCACGGTCACCGGCGACGAACCGCCGGGCACCAGCAGGTGCGGCGCCCCGCCACCGTCCGCCGGCACGCTCCAGACGTCGCTGCCCTTCCCGTCCCGGGCCGGCAGCGCGTAACCGAGCGTCTCCCCGTCGAGCCAGGCCGCCTGGTCGTCCACGCTGCGTGACTCCGCCAGCGGGTGCTCGCGCATCCCCGCCAGTTCCAGGACGTGGAGCCGCCAGGGCGCCGCCGGGTCGGCCGAGACCTTCTTCTTGAAGGCGATCCGGGTGCCGTCCGGCGACAGCGAGGGGCACTCCACGTTCTCCCGCAGGGTGCGGGCCGACCACGCCCGCAGGTCGCCCTCGACCAGGTGGGTCCGGCCGCCGGTCGAGACGGTGGCGTAGAAGCGGTTGTCGTCGGCGGCGAAGTTGACGCCCCAGTAGTTGACGTCGGCGGCGTGGTAGCGGGCGCCGTCGAGGGTCAGCGGGATGGACTCGACCGATTTGACCAGGTAGCCGGTGCGCAGGTCCAGGATCGACGTCCGGGTGGAGAAGGTGCCCGCCGCGTAGGAGTCCCCCACGGCGAAGGTGGTCCAGGAGAGCAGGTGCCCGGAGGCCGACACCCGGGCCCGGTTCGGGATCCCGGGCACCGTCACCGTCCGGAGCTCGGTGAACCGCCGGTCGTACACCACCGCCTGGGTGCGGGCCGGGGCACCGGGCAGCGCCCGCAGGCACAGGGCCCGGTCGCCCCCGGCGTGGAAGCGGACACAGGACGGCCCGTCCGGCACCCCCGGGCTGCGGGCCACCCGGCCGGTGGCGGTGTCCCGGTAGTAGAGCCCGGGCTCGTTCAGGGTGAACGAGCTCTCCGCGGCGACGAGCCGCTGCCCGCCTCCGCGCTGCCGGGCGTGCAGCACGTACCCCAGCGAACCGCCCAGCAGCACCAGGGCGGCGACGATCAGCAGCACCGGACGCGCCTTCACGGGACCTCCTTCTCCGGCAGGATCCGCCATGCGGCGGCGAGCGCGGCGGCCAGCGCGAGGGCGGCCGCCGCCAGGGCCGGACGCGGCCCCCACCACGTCCAGGCCGCCCCGAAGCCGGCCGCCCCGCCCAGCCGGGCCAGCGCCTGGCCGGTCTGGAGCACCGCGAGCCCGCTCGCCCGGCCGTCGAGCGGCAGTACCGGTCCGGCGAGTGCCATCAGCACGCCGTCGGTGGCGGCGTAGAAGACGGCCAGGAGCACCAGGACCAGGACGGCGGCCGGCCAGCCCGGCGGAGCCATCAGCGTGAGGTAGGCCGCCAGCAGTGCGCCGTGCCCGCAGAGGAACGGAACGCGTCGGCCCGTCCGGTCCGCGATCCGGCCCACCGGTACGGCCAGCAGCAGGTAGCCGGCCGCGGCACCGAGCGGCAGCAGCGGGAAGAGCAGGGGCGGCACGTCCAGGCCGCGCTGGAGCAGGAGGTAGAGGAAGGAATCGCCGATCGTGGCGGCGCCCAGCAGTGCCGCGACCGCGACGGTCCGCCGGAACACCGGGTCGGCGAGTGCCTTGCTCCTCCTCCTTCCGGTCGGCCCGGCCCCGGCCGCCGCGACCACCGACCCTGCCGCGGCCCCGGCCGCCACGACCGCCGACCCCGCCGCGACCACCGACCCTGCCGCGGCCCCGGCCGCCGGCCCTGCCGCGGCCGGGACGAACAGCACCAGCACCAGCACGCCGAACAGCCCGATGGCGAAGCTGACCACGAAGACCGCGTCGTACGCGTCCGCCGTCGCCCACAGCACCGCGAACGCGACCAGGGGCCCGAGCAGCGCGCCCGTGGTGTCCATCGCCCGGTGCACGCCGAACGCCCGGCCGAGCTCCTCCGGTCGGGCGCTGAGCGAGATCAGCGCATCCCGCGGCGCGGTCCGCACGCCCTTGCCGAGCCGGTCGGCGGCCAGCGCGGCGGCGATCCCGCCGGCCGCCCCGCCGGCCAGCAGCAGCCCGAGCCGCGAGAGCGCCGAGAGCAGGTAGCCGACCCCGGCGACCGTCCGGTGCCGGCCGCCGCCGCGGTCCGCGAGCCTGCCGCCGAGCAGCCGGACCAGCGCCGTCAGACCGTTGAACAGTCCGTCGAGGAACCCGAATTGCAGAGGTGAGAGGCCGAGCCCCAGCACCAGGTAGAGCGGCAGTACGGCGGTGACCATCTCCGAGGAGACATCGGTGACCAGGCTGACCGCGCCGAGGGCGATGACCGTGCCGGGGACGCGCCGTCCCGTCCCGGCGGGGCGGGACGGCGCGTCCGTACGGCGGCCGGTGGTGGCCAGGTACATCATCAGTGGCAGCTGTACTTCGGGCCGGTGTCCTTGACCTGGCCGTCCGCTCCGACGTAGGTCCAGCCGTACCCGGAGTCGGTGAAGTCCAGCTTCAGCACGCCGTAGTCGCCGCTGATCCGCTTCTGGCTGTTCGGCTGGACCTGCTCGATCGGGTACGGATCGGCGCCGCCCATCCCGCCGACGATCTCGACGATCCCGTCCGCGGTGGCCTTCCCGTCCGGGTCCTGCGGGGCGAACCGCTCGTAGTGGTGGTCGTGCCCGTTCAGCACCAGGTCCGCCCGGGCGCCGTAGAGGATCTTCCACACCGGCCGGGAGACCGGGTCGTTGCCGTGCCCGCCCGAGGAGTACAGCGGGTGGTGCCAGTAGGCGGCGACGCACTTCTTCGTGTTGGCCGCCAGGTCGGCCTTCAGCCAGTCGATCTGGGCACTCTGGTCGAAGGCGTTGGAGTCCAGGGCGACGAAGTGCCAGTTGCCCTCGTCGAAGCTGTACCAGCTCTTCCCCTGCGGGAAGGCAATGCTGCCGAAGTACGCCTTGTAGCCGGCGAGCGACCCGGCCGGGTCGTAGGTCTCGTGGTTGCCCGGCACCGGGTGCGTCTTCGCCTTGAAGGCTCCCCAGGTCTTGTCGTAGTAGTTCCGGAAGTCCGCCAGCCGGGCGTCGTCGTACTGGTTGTCGCCCATCGTCAGGTAGAACTTCGGGTTGATCCGCTGGGCCAGCGCGGCGGTCTTCGGATGCGCGCAGCCGCTGTCCGAGGCGGTGCACTGGGCGGCGATGTCACCCGCGGCCACCACGGTGAACGCCCCGCCCGGCGTGGGACCGGTGGGCGTGGGACCGGTCGGCGACGGTCCGCCGTCCGGCACCCCGTACACCTGCATCTCGAACAGCGAGTACCCGTACGACGTCCCGCGCGCCGTCCCGTACATCCGGACGTAGCGGCCCTTGCCGCCCAGGCCCGTCCAGTCGTCCGTCCCGCCGTTCCCCGCCTTCTCCTCCGCGAGGGTCCGCCAGGTCACCCCGTCCGCCGACACCTCCAGCCGGTACGCCTTCGCGTAGGCGGACTCCCAACTGAGCTTCACCCGCGAGATGTCGGCGTTCCCGCCGAGGTCCACCCGCAGCCATTGCGGGTCCTTGCCCTCCGCGCTCGCCCAGCGCGTGGAGGTGCTCCCGTCGAACGCCTTCCCCGCCGCGTACGACGATCCCTCGACGGACGAGGCCGTCGCGGCCCTCCCCTGCGAGATCAGCGGATCGCCCGCCGCCCCCGCCTGCCCGGACCAGCCGAGCAACAGGCCGCCGACCAGCACGAGCACGACGGCGACGACTCCGACACGAACAGGCCTTGCCGAGACACCCAGACGCATCCCTGACTCCATGACCTCGAGAAACGGCGAGAGCTGGACTCCGGTCCACACCACACGAACTCACCGGGCAGGTCCTGTCCGGTCGATCCCGCCGGGCAGGGCCTAGCGGCGGCCGCACCACCGCGGCGGCCGGGTCAGAGCTCTCGCTGAGCGCGTCACACCCCATCCCGCCACGGGGTGCCGCGCCAAGCCGCCGGGCTCAGCGTAATAGAAAGTAAAGTTACCTTACAATAGTCCGGCACCCCCGAATCCCCGGCCGTTCCGGCCCGGGCGCCCGGGCCGCCCAGGCCCCATCCCGGCCCCACCCCGGCTCGGAGGGGCCGGGGGAAATATTCGGTTGCGCCGTGGGGACGAGCGGCTAGAGTTCTGACGTCCTCGCGGATCACGTGCGTGGACCTGATGTCTGAGGAGGTGTGTCCGAGTGGTTGCCGCCCTGTCGCGGCGCGCCTTCGTGTGCGCGCCCTACGCCTTCCTCATACGTCACCTCCCCACCGGCTGACAGCGCGTCGCATCAGGCCGCACCCGGTGGGCCACTCCTCAGGAGCCACCGCAGTGCGCGAGCGCTTTGCCGACAGCGATTCCTTCTCCCGTATCCGCCCCAAGGGCGGGCCCCGCCGTGGCCGCCGGTCCGACCGGTTCGACGACCACGAGCCCGAGTACGTCTTCTTCGAGACGCCCGACGGCCTCGACTTCGACGGCATGGACGGTCTCGACTCCTCCCCCGCCCCCGACGGCCCCGCCGAGGGCGACCGCTGGTCCACCTGGGACCGGTCCACCCCCACCGAGAAGGGGCCGGAGCCACGCCCCGACTGGGTGGTGACCGAGCTGGCGGCCGTGGACACCGAGCTCGGGATCGTGAAGACCGGCAAGGAGGCCGACGTCTTCCTGCTGGAGCGCGCCGTCCCGGGGACGGACCGCCGCACCCTGATGGCCGCCAAGCGGTACCGGGACGGGCAGCACCGGATGTTCCACCGTGACTCCGGCTACCTGGAGGGCCGTCAGCACCGGGAGTCCCGGGTCAGCAGGGCGATGGCCAAGCGGACGTCCTTCGGCAAGGAGGCGATCGCCGGGCAGTGGGCGGGCGCCGAGTTCTCGGCGCTGTGCGGGCTGTGGTCGGCCGGGGTGGCCGTCCCCTACCCGGTGCAGATCACGGGCACCGAGATCCTGATGGAGTTCGTCGGCGACCCGGACGGCACGGCCGCACCGCGGCTCGCCCAGCTCCGCGCGGAGGAGGCCGACGTCGAGGACCTGTGGGAGCAGCTCGGGCGGAGTCTGTCGCTGCTCGCGCGGGGCGGCTTCGCGCACGGCGACCTGTCGGCGTACAACATCCTCGTCCATCACGGGCGGCTGGTGATCATCGACGTGCCGCAGATCGTGGACGTGGTCGCCAATCCCCGCGGGCGGTCGTTCCTGGAGCGGGACGTGCGCAACGTGGGCGCCTGGTTCGTCTCACGAGGGCTGCCCGAGGAGCGGGTGGAGGAGCTGGCCGGCGAGCTCGCCGCGGACGCGCGCCTGGCGTAGCCGGAGGGATGCGGTAGCCCGAGGGTCTTCGGGAAGGGAGTCGGCCGGCCGTCGCCACGGTGTCGTGACGCGCGCCCGGCCGGCCCCCGTCCGGCGTTCCCGTGCGCGCCCGGCCGCCCCTCCCGCGCCGATTCCGCGCGCCCGGCTCCGGGGGACCGGCCGGGATCAGCCCTACAACGGAATCAGCACTACAACGGGATCAGCACTGCAAATCGGGGCTTCCCCCGCCAAAAGGCGGGAGAAAGCTCAAATCTCGCGCAAATCCACCCCGAACGTGACATCGGCCACAGCCGGGAACCCCGCCGGCCGCCAGGATGAGCCGTCAGGCCCGCGCCGCAGTGACCACCCACATCACCGTCGCACCGGGCCGAGCAGCGAATCCCTCCCCTCACGAAGGCGAAACAACTCCATGAGTGACCGCACGATGACTGCGGCCGACCAGCTCGCCACCGGGGCGCCCACGACGGCCGCCCCGTCCCCGCACGTGGACGCCGGTGACGCCGGGTACCGCAAGGACCTGAAGTCCCGCCACGTCAACATGATCGCCATCGGCGGCGCGATCGGCACCGGGCTCTTCCTAGGCGCCGGCGGCCGCATGGCGAACGCGGGCCCCTCCCTGTTCATCGCGTACGCGGTCTGCGGCCTCTTCGCGTTCTTCGTGGTGCGCGCGCTCGGCGAGCTGGTGCTCTACCGCCCGTCCTCCGGCGCCTTCGTCTCCTACGCCCGTGAGTTCATGGGCGAGAAGGGCGCGTTCGCGGCGGGCTGGCTGTACTTCCTCAACTGGGCGACCACGGCCATCGCGGACATCACCGCCGCCGCGACGTACGCCCACTTCTGGGCGATGTTCAGCAGCGTCCCGCAGTGGATCCTGGCGCTGATCGCCCTCTCGGTGGTGCTCGCGGCCAACCTGATCTCGGTGAAGTACTTCGGCGAGATGGAGTTCTGGTTCGCGATCGTCAAGGTCGCCGCGCTGGTCGCCTTCATGCTGGTCGGCATCTACCTGGTCGTCACCCAGCACGAGATCGGCGGCCACACCCCCGGCCTGGCCAACATCACCGACAACGGCGGCATCTTCCCCAACGGCATGATGCCGATGCTGCTGCTCCTCCAGGGCGTGGTGTTCGCGTACGCCTCCGTCGAGCTGTGCGGCGTCGCCGCCGGTGAGACCGAGAACCCCGAGAAGATCATGCCCAAGGCGATCAACTCGATCATGTGGCGGGTCGGCCTGTTCTACGTCGGCTCGGTCATCCTGCTCGCGCTGCTGCTCCCGTACACCTCGTACGCCAAGGGTCAGAGCCCGTTCGTCACCGTCTTCGACAAGCTGGGCGTCCCCGGCGCGGCCGGTGTGATGAACCTGGTGGTCCTCACCGCCGCCCTCTCCAGCCTGAACTCCGGCCTCTACTCCACCGGCCGCATCCTGCGCTCGATGTCGCTGTCGGGCTCCGCCCCGAAGTTCACCGGTGTGATGAACAAGGGCGGTGTCCCGTACGGCGGCATCCTGCTCACCGCCGGGTTCGGCGTGCTGGGCGTCTTCCTGAACTACCGGATGCCCGGCGAGGCGTTCGAGCTGGTCATCAACTTCGCCTCGATCGGCATCCTCGGCACCTGGGCCATGATCATGATCTGCTCGCTGCTGTTCTGGCGGCGCAGCCAGGACGGCCGGGTCACCCGCCCCGGCTTCCGCCTGCCCTGGGCCCCGTACACGCAGCTCGTCACGCTGGGCTTCCTGGTCTGCGTGCTGGTGCTCATGTGGATGGACGGCGGCGTGAGCCGGACCACCGTCGCCTGCCTGCCGCTGATCGCGGCCGCGCTGGTCGGCGGCTGGTACCTGGTCCGCGGCCGGGTCAAGGCGGCCGCCGAGGCGCACCGCGACTGAGCCCGGCACCGTTCGGCCCCTCGGCCGGTCACCGCCCCGTGTGGGTGGTGACCGGCCGTCGTGCGTCCGGGCGCCGGGCCGCCGGGCGAGGTCACCCGCGCCCGCGCCGAGGGCGCTGCCCGGCCGGGTACGGGTCTGCGGGGCCGCGCGGCCGGTGCGTCGGGAGACGGCGCTCGGCGTGACCCCGGCTCAGGAACGCGCCGGCCCGTCGGCCGGCGGGGGCAGCAGGCACGGGGTGGTGACGGTCAGCGCGAGGCGGGTGTCACCGGTGGTGTCCACCGAGGCGATGTAGCGGCTCGCGGGGTGGCGGGCGGAGAAAGCGGCGTACGGCTTCTCCGCCGAGGCCTCGCGGTAGCTGACGATCAGCAGGCCCTGGTTGGTCAGGGTGTCGCGGACGGCGCGGATGACCTCGTTGTGGCGGGCGAGGGGGACGTCCCCGTGGATGGCGTAGAGAAGGGTGTACCGCTCGTCGGGAGCCGTCTCCCCGGCCCGGCCGACGCACGCGTTGAAGTCGATCCGCTCGGGTTCGCCGTTGGCCTCGATCCCCGCCCTCAGGGTGAGGTGCGCCGCCAGCCCGCGCGCCCAGTCGAGCGCCTCCTCGCGGGACTTGACGGGCAGGGGGTCGTACTTCCCGGTGCCGGGGCCGGACATGCAGGCTCCAAGGGTGGCGGCCAGCGTCACCGCGGCGACGAATCGTCTCGGGGCGCCGCCGGTGCGGACGGGTGTGGTGTTCACGGGTGTCCCTCCGGGCCCGGATCAGCGCCGGACGGGGATGATCCCGCCGATGTTGACCTCCTTGGGCGCGACCTCCGGCGGCTTCCCGGCGATGATCTTCCCCTGGTTGCGGACGCTCTCCGAGTTCTCGTCCCAGTACCCGCTGTGGCCCGAGGTGTCGGTGTACAGGTTGGTGCCGCCGAACTCCAGGTTGTGCGGCCCCGGCCCCAGGGTCATCCCGCTGTAGACGCGGGTCGGGTCGTCCCGGGCCTCGGAGATCCAGACCCGGCCGGGGTCGATGTGCAGGTCCTTGGCCTCGCTCACGCCCATCCCGGGGCTGCCGAGCGCGACGATGTCGTCGGCCCGCAGCCCGTCCTCGCCGCCCGCCGCGGCGACGCCGACGGCGTAACTGCCGTAGCTGTGCCCGATGTAGGTGAGGTGCGTCCTCGGTTCGCCGTGCGCGACCCGGATCCCCTCGGAGAAGCGGCGCATGTCCTCGGCGCCGTCGATCCCCCGGCGGGGGTTCACGGCCTCCGGGATGCTCTCCGGGGCGTCGTAGCCGAGGTAGGAGATCACCGAGACCTCCTCGCCCGGCCCCGCGAACGCGCGGGCATGACTGCGCAGTTGGCGGATCCGGTCGATCTGTCCCGGGACGCCGCCGAGGTCGGTGTTGGTGCCGGGGACGAGGACGGCGGTGTGCGCCGCCCGGTCCGGGTCGCCGGTGGCGACGACCGCCCGGCCGTCGCCTTCGTACGCCTCCGGGTCGAGGCGGAGCAGGAACGACCGGGGCACCCGGTCGTCCGTGCCGGCGGGCGGGGTGAGCTTGTCCCTGATGGCGCGCAGGGCGGCCAGCCGCCGGTCGTAGGCCTCCCGGTCGAGACCGAGCGAGGCGGGTGTGCCGGCGAGCAGGGCGTCGAGCCGCTGGTCCAGCACGGTCCGGTTGGCCTCGTCCCGTACGGCGGACGGCAGACCGTCCAGGCCGCCGATCCGCGCCGCGTCCAGGGCGAGGTACGTGGCCCGCTGCTCGGGGGTGAGGCCCTGCCACCAGGCGGCGTTCTGCCGCGGGTCCCGGCCGTCCGGGACGTAGGGGTCGGACAGGCCCAGCGCCTGCCTGACCTCCGCGACGTCGGTACGGGTCTCCGCCGTCGCCCCGTCCGCCCGCGAGGTGGTGAGGATGTCGGCGCCGAGGCGGCCCAGTGCCGCGTTGCCCTGGTCGCTCGCCCGCTGCGCGGCCTGCACGGCGGTGTCGATCCGCCGCTGGAGCTCGTTCCTGACAGCGAGGAGGGCGCGGCGCGCGCTCGGCGCGTCCGGGTCGTTGCGGTCGCCCGGCGCCTCGGGCGGGAGGGCCACCACGCCGTCCGCCGACACGGTCAGACCGGCCTCCTGCGCACGGCGCACCACGTTGAGGAGGTCGGTGCGCGCCTGGTGCATCCGGTCGGCGACCGTGTTCATGGTGAGCGCCAGCGACTCGGCCTCGGCCCGGACCACGCTCAACTGCTGCTCGGTCCGGGCCAGGTACGGGAACGCCGCCTCGGCGTCGGCCCCCGTCCACCGCGCGTGCAGCGGCCCGTTGACCTGGTGGCGGTGGCGGGTGCCGGTGCTCTCCACCGCGTGGGCGAGCGCCTTCCAGCCGTTCGCGGCCTCCCGCAGCCCGTGCGGGTCGAACCGCATCAACAGCGCGAAGCCGGCGCTCACTTCGCCGCCCCCCGCATCATGCTCCACACGCCGGCGACCGCCCGCTCGTTGCGCGCGTACGCGGAGGCGTTGGCACGGAGGTGGGTGGCGGTGTCCGTCAGCCGTTGGCGGACCGCCCCCAGCGGCGCGGCCCAGCCGGTCCCGACCTGCCCGAGCCCGCCGGCGATCGACCACCCCGCGAGCTGCCCCGACGCCGCCGCGGTCGCGCTCAGCGCGGCCCCGACCGGGGCGGCGAGCTCCGCCGCGAGAGCGGTCGCGACCCCGGCCGAGATGTCCAACTCGCCCGGACTGATGGCAATGTGGTCGGCCACGGCACACTCCTCGCTCGGCTACGCTGTGCGATCGCAAGGATACTCAGCGATATGACGCACGCGCACCTCGGCTCCCGATCGGGGCCGCAGCTCCACCCGGAGGTGCCGATCGGCGTCACCGCCGCACACCGCCACGGCGCCCGAGGCCGGCGCGATGCGCTGATGTCCGGGCGGGGACTCGTGACTCCTCCCCCGGCTGAAGCCGGGGGCTTCTCGCTATGCCGGGTTGGCGTCGCGACGGACCAGCCCGGCCCGTAGAACGTTCAGAGCGCCC
>NZ_JBSGFD010000093.1:0-32579 GCF_053603215.1 Kitasatospora sp. NPDC004240
GCGACGCCGCCGGCCCTCGGGGGGCCGGCCGCGCCCGGCCCGGTCCGGCGGTCGCAGGCCGGTCGTCGAGGCGGCGGTCCTGCTGCTCGCGCTCACCGCGTGGATCTCGGTGCGAGTCCGCCAGGGCGTGGCCCCGGGCGGCCGGGTCGACCCGCAACTGGCCCTGCTGCCCACCCTGCTGGGGCTCGCCGTGGTCGTCGTCCTGCTCCGGATCCACCCGCTGCCGGTGCGCCGGCTCCTGCGGTGGGCGCGCGGTCGCGCCTCGGTCGTCCCGCTGGTCGCCCTGGCCAGGGCGGGCCGGGCGGCCACCGCCGGCTCGCTCACCCTGCTCGTCCTGGTGGTGGCCCTCTCCCAGGCGGTCTTCGGCGGCCTGGTCGCCCACACCCTCCAGCAGGGCCGGGCGCAGACCGCGGCCTGGCGCTCCGGTGCCGACGCCGTCCTGCTCGGGCCGGGCACGGTCGCCTCGGCGCGGGCCGAGCTCGCCGGGCTGCCCGGGGTCGCCGGCACCGCCGCCGTCCACACCCGGGTGCAGGACCTCGTCGGCGGCGACGGCACGGTGGCGCCGGCGGCGGTGCTGGCCGACGTCGACCCGGTGGCACTGCTGGAGGTCGCGCCCGCGTCCGCGCTCGGCCGGGCGGTGCGGGAGGCCCGGCTTCCGGCGGCCGCCCGCGCCGTCCCCGAGGACGCCCCGGTGCTCGACGTGCTGGCCGACCCCGCGCTGCTGGCCCGCCACCCCGACGGCCTGCTCGACGCCGGCGGGGGAACGGACCTGCTCCGTCTGCGGATCGTCGGCACCCTGCCCGAGGCGGCCCGCCGGGATCCGGTGCTGGGCCCGCTGCTCGGCGAACGGCCCCCCGGCGCCCCGCTGCTGGTGTCGGCCCGTACCGCGCCGCCGCCGGACGGGCCGGGGCGCTCCGCCGTCCTGCTGAGGCTGGACGGCGGCGGGCACCTCGACGAGGACGAGGTCCGCAAGGCGGCCGCCCGGACGGGGGCCGCCGGCTCCCCGGTGGAACTGCGCACCCTCGCCGCGGAACGGGCGCTGCTGGAGCACGACGGCCTGGCGACGGCCCTGGACCGCTCCGTCCTGACCGCCGGGGCCGGGAGCCTGTCGATCGCGCTGCTCGTGGTGGTGCTGGAGCTCGCGCTGGGCGCCCGCGACCGTGCCCGCACCGTCTCGTACCTGCGCACCATGGGTCTGGGCAGCGGGCCGGCGGCCGTCCTCCAGGTGGTGGAGCTGCTGCCGCTGGTGGTGTCCGCGGCGCTCGGCGGCACCGCGCTGGGCCTGCTGCTGCCGGCCGCGCTCGGCCCGGTGCTGGACCTGGCCGCCTTCGGCGGCGGGCCGCAGCCCGACCCGTCCCCCGACTGGGCCCTCACCGCGGCCCTCGGACTGGGACTCGTGCTCCTGGTGGCCTCGGTGGCCGTCCTGGAAACCCTGCTCGGACGCCGCCGGCGCCCGGGTGCCGTGCTGAGACTCGGAGAGGCCCCGTGACAGTGATCCCCGACCGCAGGAGCCCGGCGCGCCCGCGCGAGCACGCCGCCGCCGACCACGAGCCGGACGGATCCGGCCTCGTGGTGTGCCGGAACCTGGTGCGGATCCACCGCAGCGGGGACGTGGAGGTCCAGGCGCTCCAGGGCCTGGACCTCACCGTCCGGCGGTCCGAGGTGCTGGCCGTCGTCGGCGCCTCCGGCTCGGGCAAGTCGACCCTGCTCGGCATCCTGTCGGGCCTGGACACCCCGACCGCCGGCACCGCCTTGGTGGACGGCCACGACCTCACCGCGATGGACCGCCGGCGGAGGCTCGACTACCGCCGGCGGACGGTGGGGTTCGTCTGGCAGCAGACCGCGCGGAACCTGCTGCCCTACCTGACCGCCCTGGAGAACACCATGCTGCCGATGCGCTACGCGGGCCTGCCCCGGCGCGACCGGCCGGCCCGGGCGATGGAGCTGCTCGACGTGTTCGGCATCGCCGACCTGGCGGGCCGCCGGCCGGGCGAGATGTCCGGCGGCCAGCAGCAGCGGGTGGCCATCGCGGTCGCCAACGCCAACCGGCCCACGCTGCTGCTCGCCGACGAACCGACCGGCGAACTGGACACCGCCACCGGCGAGGAGGTCTTCGAGGCCCTGCGCCGGGCCAACGACGAACTGGGCGCCACCGTGGTGATCGTGACGCACGACCACGCGGTCGCCCGGCAGGTGCGCCGGACGGTCCGCATCCGCAACGGCCGGACCGCCGCCGAGGTGCTGCGCGCGCGGCCGGGCGAGAGCGGGCAGGAGTACGCGGTGCTCGACGACGTCGGCCGGCTGCAGCTGCCGCCGGAGTTCACCCGGGCGCTGGGCCTGCGCCACCGGGTCAGGCTGGCCCTGGAATCCGACCACATCACGGTCCGGCCGGCCGAGCCGGCGTCGCAGCTGGAAGGGGAGCTCGCATGAGCGGGAACGGGAGCGGAACCAAGGGCGGGACAGGGACCGGGAGCACGGGGCAGGACGCCGCGCCGGCCATGGTGGTGGTCGAGGACGTACGGCGCAGCTACGGTGCCGGCGCCCGGCGGGTGGACGCGCTGCGCGGTGCGTCCTTCACCGCCCGCCGCGGCGAACTCACCGTCCTCAAGGGCAGGTCGGGCTCGGGCAAGACGACCATGCTCAACCTGGTCGGCGGCCTGGACGTGCCGACCTCGGGGCGGATCACCGTGGCCGGCGTCGACCTCGCCGCCCTGGACGAGCCGGGCCTGCTGGCCCTGCGGCGCGACCGGATCGGGTTCGTCTTCCAGTCCTTCGCCCTGATCGGGGAACTGACGGCGGCGGAGAACGTCGGCGTGCCGATGCGGCTGCGGCACACACCGGTGACCGAACGCGAGGAGCGGGTGCGCACGCTGCTGTCCCTGGTGGGCCTGGACGGCCACGCCGACCAGCGCCCCGGCGAGCTGTCCGGCGGCCAGCAGCAGCGGGTGGCCATCGCGCGGGCCCTGGCCAACCGGCCGGCCCTGCTCGTCGCGGACGAGCCGACCGGCCAGCTGGACTCGGAGACCGGCCGGGCCGTCATGGAACTGCTGTGCGCGGTCGTCCGCGACGAGGGGGTCACGGCGGTGGTCGCCACGCACGATCCGCAGCTGATGGAGCTCGCCGACCGGGTGGTGGAGATCCGCGACGGCGTGGTGCTCCGACCGGCCGCAGGTCCGGGCGTACGCGGGCCCCGGGAGGCGACGCCCTGGCGTGCGGGTGCGGCGGGGTCGCCCGGGTGACACCGGGGCGTGGGGGCGTGCGGGAGGGGGTGGGGCGTCGCATAGTCGGAGGATCAGTCAGGTTTTCCTATCATGAGATGGATCGACCATGTGCCTGCGCCGTCGAGGGGCCGTCACGGTCGCCGTCGCCCTGCTCCTCCTCCCCCTGGGCTGCGGGTCGCCCACGGTCCCACCACCGCCGCCCACGAGCCCGGCCCCGACGACGGAGGCGTCCCCGTCGGGCCCGCGGGCGTTCACGCTCCTCGCCACCGGCGACGTCCTGCCGCACACGGAGATCATCCGGCAGGCCCACACCGACGCGGGCGGCGACGGGTACGACTTCGGCCCGATGTTCGCCGACGTCAAACCGCTGATCAGCGGCGCGGACCTCGCGATCTGCCACATGGAGACCGTCTACGGCGCCGACGGCGGGCCCTTCACCGGCTACCCGTCGTTCAAGTCGCCGCCGCAGATCGCCCGGGCCCTCAAGGACGCCGGGTACACCTCCTGCGACACCGCCTCCAACCACACCCTCGACGACGGCCCGGCCGGCATCCGGCGCACGCTCGACGCGATGGACGCCGTGGGCCTGGCGCACACCGGCTCGGCCCGCGACGAGGCCGAGGCCGGACGGCCGGCGCTGCTGAGGGCCGGCGGCGCGACCGTGGCGCAGCTCGCCTACACCTACGGCACCAACGGCATCCCGCTGCCCGAGGGCCGTCCCTGGGCGGTGAACCTGATCGACCGCGGCCGCATCCTCGCCGACGCGAGGGCCGCCCGGGCCGGCGGCGCGGACGTCGTGGTGGTCAGCGTCCACTGGGGCACCGAATGGCAGGACGCGCCGAACGAGCAGCAGCTCACCCTGGCCCGCGAGCTGTCCACCGGGCCGGACGGAGGCCGCTCCGACATCGACCTGATCCTCGGCACCCACGCGCACATCCCGCAGGCGTACGAGAAGATCAACGGCACCTGGACGGTGTACGGCCTCGGCGACCAGCTCGCCGGGCACATGTTCACCTACGACGACGTCGAGGACCCGCGGGGCAACTGGAGCTCGATCGCCCGGTTCACCTTCGCCCCGCCCGCCGCACCGGGGCAGCGCTGGACGGTCGCCGGGGCCGAGTTCCTCCCGCAGGTGACCGACCTCGGCCCGCCGTGCCGCGTCCTCGACCTGCGCAGGGCCATCGCCCACGCCCCCGGGCGGGGCGACTACACCCGGGCGCTGGAGCACATCCGCTCGGTGGTCCTCAGCCGGGGCGCCGCCACGGCGGGGCTGACCATGGCCCCGTGAACCCGGCCGGACGGCCCGGCAGGCGCACACGGTACCGGGACGGGCCGGCACCGCGCCGCCGGATTACCGGGTGACGGCTTTCAGGGCCTAACCGACCGTCCGCTTGATCCACTCGCCGCCGCCCAGGGGGTAGTCGTAGCCGGGGCGGTTGACGTCGGCGCTGGTCCGGAAGGGGGCGCCGGCGTTGTCGACGCGGATGGTGCCGCGGCGGTCGCCGCTGGACCAGTCCAGGGAGAGGTCCCAGCGGACGTCGTGCGCCCTGGTGTGAGCGGTGACGTAGAAGACCTCGGGGTCGGACTTGCTGACCTTGTACGGGAAGTCGCGCTGGCCGCCCTTGAGGGAGATCACGGGACTGCCCCGGTCGAGGTCGATCTCGAAGGACTTGGAGTCGACCCCGCCGCCGCAGCCGACACCCATCGAGTAGTCGTTCCAGGCGAGCGGCGCGCCCTTGACCGTGATCCGCACGTGCAGTGCCTCCAGGACCACCGTGTCCGCTCCGGTGCCCTGGACGGTGAGGGCGACCATCTGCTCGCCGGAGGAGACCGCGCCGTAGGCGGCGGCCCAGCGCGGGGCGTCGCGCTCGGTGGTGGCGGGCGGCCCGACCTGGGCCGGCGCGCTGTTGACGAGGAAGTGCTGGCTGCACGGGTCGGCGTAGACGTACGGGCGGACGCCCACGGTGAGCGGGGCGGGCGCGCCGTCGGGCGGGGTGGCGGCGGGGGTCGGGTTCGACGTCGCCGGCGCGGCCCCGGTGGTAGTGGCCCCGGTGGTGGGGACGGTCCCGGCGGTGGGGACGGTGGGGGCGGCCAGGGAGGGTTGCGGCACGGTCGACATCGTGGCGCCGGCCGTCTGCCGACCGTCCGCGCCGTTCCCG
Source organism: Kitasatospora sp. NPDC004240 (assembly GCF_053603215.1). Taxonomy (NCBI): domain Bacteria; kingdom Bacillati; phylum Actinomycetota; class Actinomycetes; order Kitasatosporales; family Streptomycetaceae; genus Kitasatospora; species Kitasatospora sp. NPDC004240. Next base: position 5,381 of record NZ_JBSGFD010000093.1, read on the forward strand.
CCGCCCCAACGCCCGACCGTCACCACGGCGGCCAGCAGGGCGACGGCCGCGGCGGAGGCGATCATCGCGCGGCGATGGCGCCTCGGCGGTGAGGGCTCCACCGCCGGGACGACGACAGCCGGAGCCGGGGCCGGAGCCGGGGTCTGGTTCTGGGTCTGGGTCTGGGTCTGGGCCACCGCAGGCTCCGGCTCCGGAGCCTGATTCAGCTTCGGCTCCGGATTCGACTTCGGCTCCGGCTCGGCGGCCCGGCCCGCCCGTCGCGCACGGGCCGCGTCCGCCAGGATCCAGCTCCGGTGCAGTTCCACGAGCTCTTCCGGGGTCGCCCGGCACAACCGGGCGAAGCGCTCCGCCGGTGCGTACTCATGGGGCAGCGCCGTGCCGCTGCAGTAGCGGTGCAACGTCGACGTGCTCATGTGCAGCCGCTTGGCCAGCGTTCCGTAACTCAGGCCCGAGCGGTCCTTGAGTTCGCGCAGCAACCGCGCGAACTCCTCCGTCTCAGCCGCCCCCGTGTCCTCAGACACCTGTTCCTCCCGATCCCCCGGCGTCCCGTTCCAGCGTTCCAGCCCTGTTCCACCCTCGCTGGTCAGAGCCCCGATCGCCGTTCCACCCTACCGATCGTGCCGCCGGCCCTGGCAGCCGGGACGGATCGCTGCGCAGGCTTCGGTCATCCGATCGACGCACCACCCGAGCGAATGCCGAAAGGGGCACGACCACATGTCCGTCCGCACCTCCCGCACCCGTCTGATCACCGTCGCCGCGAGCGCCGCGCTCGCCGCCCTCTCGATGACCGCGTGCGGCGGCGACGGGGACGGCAAGGCGGCAGCCGCCCCGTCGTCCACCCCGGCGGTCACTGCCGCCCCGCCCGCCACGCCGGCCCCGGCTCCCGCCACCACCGCCGCCGGCGGCAGCGCCACCGCCTCCGCCTCCGCCTCCGCGGGCAAGGGCCCGGCCGGCGGGCCCCAGAGCACCGCTCCGAAGCCCGCCCCCACCACCGCGCCGAAGTCCCCGGCAGCCCCTGCGGCCGCCGAGCCGACCACCTGTCAGGGCTCCAACACCAAGACCACCGCCGCCCCGCTGAACCGCCCCGTGAACCACATGCTGATCACGGTCACCAACACCGGCTCCGGCATCTGCCACCTCTACGGCTACCCGGCCGTACGATTCGGCGAGGCCCAGTCCGTGCCCCCGGTCATCACCGAGTCGCGGCCGCAGGCCGTCGTCACGCTCAAGCCCGGCGAGTCCGGCTACGCCTCCGTCAACCTGTCCTCCACCGACGGCGGCAACGGCTCGAACGGCCACACCGTCACGTCCCTGGCCGTCTACTTCCACGGCCCCTCCGGCAACGAGAGCGTCGGCACGGGCGCCAACCCGTCGCTGCCCGCCAACGGCGTCTACGTGGACGACTCCCTCAAGGTCACCTACTGGCAGCAGTCCATGGACGAGGCCGTCTCCTGGTGACACCGGCGACACCCGAGGGGGCCGGGCGCGGGGCCGGCCTCGCGGTCACGTGCGAGGCGCCGGTGGGCAGTGATCCACGACGGGGTCCGCCCGATCGCCCGGCGCTCGGGCCGGCGTCCTCCTCGCAGCCGTTGAGAAGTGGTGGTGACCGGCCGTTCGGCGCGCGCCTACCGAGAGAGCGCGCCGGACACGCCCCCCTCGTCACCCGTGTCACCGCGGGCCTTCATGGCGGCGAGCCGGGCGGACCACTCGCGTTCGGCGACGACGAGGCCGTGCTCCAGCGTCCTGACCAACGACGACCGGCTCACCGGTACCACCGTTGACGCCTGCGGACCCGCGTCACCGTGCACCCGGCAGGCGAGGCGGACCCGCTCCCCGTCGGGGAACGCGAACGCCAGCACGTCGTCGGTGCACTCGCCCCAGTCCAGGAACCGGTACCCCGCGAGCCCCTCCCCGGCCCCGGGGGCCGTTCCCGTACCGGCGTCGCCGCACATCCAGTCCTCGGCGAGGCGGAACGCCTCGGACGCCGAGGTGAAGCCCGCCGGCGGCGCGGTCGGCGTGCGGAAGCGGCCGAGCTCGTCCTTGAGCTTCTTGACCAGCAGCGGCGGGTAGAACGCGTTGTCCAAGGCGTTCACATGGAGACCGCCGACGAAGACGTCGACGCACAGCAGCCCCGGGTCCTGTTCGACGTGGAACTCCAGGCCGAATCCGGCCCGCGACCCCGACACCACCACGACCGCCCTCCCCGCACCGGCGCTACGCCCCTCACGGCCAGACCCTACTGGTCCGGGTGGCCGGGGGCGGGACGGCCGTGCCCCCCGCCCCGACCGGGCGGGGTCGGGGCGGGGGCGTGGCGGGGCTCCGGGGGAGCCGTCGGGTCAGAGCTTCTGCCAGGCCGGCTTGGCGGCGTAGGTGTCGCGGTAGTAGTCGGCGAGCTTGAGGCGGGAGGCGGCGGCCTCGTCGACGACCACGGTGGCGTGCGGGTGCAGCTGGAGGGCCGAGGCCGGGACGACCGCGGCGAGCGGGCCCTCGACGGCCAGCGCGACGGCCTCCGCCTTGGCCTCGCCGGTGGCCAGCAGGATCAGGTGCCGCGCCTCCAGGATGGTGCCGATGCCCTGGGTGATGACGTGGTGCGGGACCTCGTCGAGGCTGTCGAAGAAGCGGGCGTTGTCCACCCGGGTCTGCCGGGTGAGCGTCTTGATGCGCGTCCGGGAGGACAGCGAGGAGCACGGCTCGTTGAAGCCGATGTGGCCGTCGGTGCCGATGCCGAGCAGCTGGAGGTCCACGCCGCCGGCCTCCGCGAGCGCGCGGTCGTACGCCGCCGCGGCCTCGGCGATGTCCGCCGCGTTGCCGTCGGGGCCCAGGAAGGAGGCCTCGGTCAGGCCGAGCGGCTCCACCACCTCGCGCAGCACGACCGAGCGGTAGGACTCGGGGTGGCCGGCCAGCAGGCCCACGTACTCGTCCAGCTGGCAGATCCGGGCGCCGGAGGCGTCCAGTTCACCGGCCCGTACCCGGGCGGCGAGCGCCTGGTAGATCGGCAGCGGGGTCGAGCCGGTGGCCACGCCGAGCAGCGCGTCGGACTTGCGGGACAGCAGATCGCCGATCGCCGAGGCGATCAGCTCGCCGGCCGCGTCGGCGTCGGGGACGATCACGATTTCCATGTAGGGCCCATCGCTCCTTTAACCACTTTAGAGGTATAGACCACTTTGCCGTGAACCGGGCCCCCAGGTCCACTCGGCCCACGACTCGGACGCCCCGCCCGCCCCCGCACCGCCCGACCCGGCGGGCTCCCGACCGGACGGATCGGCGCCGGACACCGCCGGCCGAGCACCTCAACGCGCGGTGCCGGCCGCCGGGATGCCGGGGTCGAGCGCCATCAGGGCACCGAGGACCGTCGCGGTGGTGAGAATGCCCTGGTGATCGAGATGGACGGTGCCGGCGTCCGCCACGTTCCACGGCTCGTGGACGGTCGGTGCGGTCAGCCGCAGGTGGGCCGAGGCCGGCCAGGAGCCGTCGGGGCGCTGCCCGTCGAGGAGCGCCCCGAGCGTCTCGTACGCCTCGGGGGCTCCCAGGGCGAGCCGGCAGCGCAGGAGCAGCGCGGTCTCGAAGGCGCCGTCGGGCACGTAGCGGCGCACCGCCTCACGGGTCGGTTCGAGCGCCCGGTCCGTCACGGGCCTGCGCTGCGGACCGGCCGGCGGGCCACCGGTCGGCAGCCCGCCGGTGAGGCGGTCACCGGTCGGCAGGCCACCGGTCAGCAGATCGAGGGAGGACGCCGTCGGGTACAGCGGCGTCAGCCACCAGTAGGACCGCCACAGCCCGTCGTCACCGCGCCCGCCGAGGAGCCAGGACGCCGCCCGGGCCGCTCCGGTGCCGAGGCCCGCCACCGCCGTCGCGGTCACGTCGGCGGTCGGCGCGGCCCACGCCCCGCCGGGCAGCGAACCCGGCGGGTAGGTCGCGACGCCACCGTCGGGGTGGCGGCACCGGCGGAGCACGGCCAGCGCCCCCGACGGGACGGGCAGGCCCCGCGCCCGCAGCGCCCGCACCGCCAGTCCGGTGGAGTCCGCGTCGTCGTCGCAGGTCCCGTTGTAGCCCCAGCCTCCCCCCGGGGTGCGGGCCGCGTGCAGCCACCCGAGCGCGGCATCGGCGGGAAGGCCCGGCAGTTGGCTGAGGACGTAGGCCGTCACCCAGGCGTCGGCGGTGCCCACCGGCAGCGTGTAGTCGGTCCAACGGCCTTCCTGCTGCGCCCGGTTCAGCCACCCAAGGCCGCGGCGGACGGCGGCGGCCGCCTCCGGACCGGACGGCCTCCCGGGCCCCGGACGGCGCGTCCCGCCCCGGGACTCCACCGTCGGCGAGGCCGGCGGCGCGACCAAGGGCGCGACCGGGGGCGGTTCGAGGTAGAGGTTGACGTGGCGCGAGCCGTCGGGTTCGTACCCGAGGCCGACGAAGCGCAGGACCTCGCCGCGGTCCTCCGCCGCCGGCGGTGCGCCCAGGGCCGCGAGGGTGGCGGCGGGCCCGGCGGGATCCAGGCCGAGGCGGCCGAGCAGCCGGGCGGTGGCCCGTACGGCGGGCGCGTCGCCCGCGGTCCACCGGGTGACGGCGAGGTCGGTCTTGAGCGTGAGGACACCGTCGGCGGGATGCGCCTCCAGGGTCAGGACGAACGCCCCGTCGGGGTAGCGGGCCCGGTCCGGGTGGGGGAAGGCGTCGAGCAGCTCGCGTACGGCCGGCAGGTGGGCCGCCGCTCCGACGGCGGTGTACCAGCGCTGCAACCAGGCCGCGGTCACGCCCTCGGACCTGAAGTACGTCTTCACGCGCCCCGGTTCGCCCGTGGGCGTGATGTCCACGGCGAGGCCGACCGGCCATGACCCGGCCGACACCTGCGAGGACACCTCGCACAGCCGCTCCAGGGCGCGCTCCCGGCCGAGGGCCCTGAGCACCCGGCCGACGCGCCGCCAGCGGTCGAGCGGCCGGTCCCGGTCGAGGTTGAGGTAGGGCTTGAGCGCGACGGTGGGTCCCGCCGCGCCCACTCCCGTCCACAGGGCGCCGCGCCAGTGCGGCGGAAGGTCCCGGCCGTCCGGCAGGACGGTGGGCAGGACGTCCCGCGTGAACCAGCCGGGGACGCCGGGCAGGCCGAGGACGCGGCAGGCCCGGCCGAGCCGGTCCAGCGACAGCTCCAGCCGTTCGCGCACGCCGGTCCCCGGGGTGCCGGACTCGCACAGGAACCGCACCGCCGCCGGTGGGCCCGCGGTGCTGAAGCAGGCCGACCACTGGAAGGGGAGGCCGTTGGCGTTGATCCGGGACAGGCCCGGATAGGCCTCGGCGGTGGCCCGGTCGAGGGACTCCCGGGTCAGCACCTCGAACACCGCCCCGAGCCGCTCGGCCGTCGCGTGCGGCAGGCGGGCAGCCGCGGCGAGGGACCGCAGCTGCCCGCCGACCAGATGGTCCAGCCGGGCCGTCGTGGGGGTCAGGACCGGCACGGCTCTCCCGTCACGGGGTGGGGATCCGCTCGATGATGGCGACGGAGCCGTCGGCCCCGCTGAGGCCCGAGGCGCCGGTCTCGCCGGTGGCACCGGGGCCGCCCTGGGCACCGGCGTTGTTGCCGGTGCCGGGTCCTCCGCCCGACCCGCCGGCACCGGCGGCGCCGCCGAGTCCGCCCGGACCGCCGGCGGAGGTCCCACTGACCGTTCCGGTCGTGATGGTGTTGGCCACGATCGTGATGTTGCCGCCGTCGCCGCCGTCACCGCCCCGGCCTCCGTTGCCGCCGCTGCCGCCGTCACCGCCGTCGCCCCCGTCGCCGTCCGGGTCGCCGTCGTGCGCGGGCTCCCCGCCGCTGCCGCCGAAGCCGCCGTCACCGCCCCGGCCGCCGTCACCGCCGCGGCCACCGCGCCCGCCGCCCGTGTTGACGTTGAAGCCGACGACGAAGTCGTCCACCTCCAGGACGATGTTGCTGCCGTTCCTTCCGGCGCCGCCGGCCGTGCCGTCGGCCCCGCTCACACCGTCGCCACCGAGGCCGCCGTCGCCCGGTGGATCGCTGCCGACCCAGTGGTCGACCCCGGCGTCGCCGACCTGACCGGTCGAGCCGAGGCCGCCGGCCGTCCCGGGAAATCCGTCGGCACCGTCCGCGCCGCCGCTGTTGATGTCAGGCATGGTCGCTCAACCTCTCGTTGTACGTGTCCCGGTACGGGTACCGGCCGGATCGGGTCACCGCCGTCACGCCGGCGTGCCCTCGACCGAGACGGCGCTGATCTTCACGTTCCCCAGGCAGACGATGCGGCCGCGGCCGCGCATCCGGATACGGCGGGCCACGAGTCCCTGCGTGCTGGCCGACAGGGTGAGCGTCGCGCCGTCCGCGATGTCGATGTCCCCGGCGGTGAAGATGTGGATGATCGGCCGCACGTCGGCGAGCCACCGGTCGATCGCCGGACGCCACTGCTTCAAGGCCGCCGGACTGGCGGCGTGGACGTACTCGCGGGCGGCCAGGTAGGCGAGGGTGCGCGCCTCGCCACGGGCGATCGGGTCCTTCACGTCCAGGTCCTCGGGGCGCAGCAGGCGCTTCGTCAGCTCGCCGGTGCGCAGCCGGAGGCCGTCCGCGCGCACGGCGTGCTCGGGGACGTTGGCGGGGCCGAGCAGCTTGCGCACCTCGTCGATCGTCCGCGGCCGCACCTGGCGGTAGCCGCCCGCGAACCGTGGCGAGTCCGGCGAGACCACGATCCTCTCGTTCGCCTCCAGCCGGAGGTTCTGGGGTGGAGTGGTCGCGCCTTCGGGGTCACCGGGTGAGGTGTTGGTGGGTGATGTCATGAGGTCCTCCCTCGGGGTTCGCGGGCGTGGCCCGGGCCGGGGGTTCGGGATGCACTCCGGTCCGGATCCGCCGCCGCCCCGCGGCGTGGCGCGGGGCGGGGCGGGGGTCCGCGAGCGTGGTCCGCCGGTTGCGGCCCACGGGGGATGCCGACGGCCTCCGGGGGCGGTCCCCGCGGCCGGGCCGTGGCCACAGTCAGCTTGCACCGGTTCGGCCCGTCGCGCAGCGCCGGGCGTGCGGGGGAAGGAGCCGCGGCGGGGTCGGCCGACGCCGGCCACGGCCCCGGCTCCGGCCGTGGGAACGGGCCCACCGCGGGCGCCGGGGTACCTCCGGGGCGCGGCCGCACCCGGGCCGTCGGCGCTGCTCCTCACGGATGACGCGTGGACGGATCCGGCGCGGACGGACCTGGCACGGACGGACCGGACGCGGCCGGTGGCGGCGTGACCGGGGGCCGGTGCCGGGTCAGGACGGCGCGTCGGGCAGGGGCTCCCGTCGCCCGGTGTGGTCCGTCCGGTCGATGCTGGGCCGGTGGCGCCCGCCGTTCGTGGAGGGGACCCGGGGGCGCCGGATGGCCGCATCACTACCGGCGGGCGGCTTCTCCTCCTCCACCAGCAGCGGGTGCTCCCGTGCCCAGGTGTCCGCGCGGACACCGGTGACCAGCCAGCTCACCCGCTGCCCGGGACGGCCGCCGGCCACGTCGAAGCTGCTGCCGCCGATCTCCCGGCTGATGTGCAGTTCGGGCGCCGGCGCGCCGAGCGCGGTGAGCTGGTAGCGGAAGTCCTCGTTCAACGCCTCGAACCAGTTGGGCAGTTCGACCGTGGCCCGGCCGTCGTCGTCGAGCGTGACCGTGCCGTCGTAGACGTTCTTGCGCTCCGGCGACTCCACCGAGCAGTGCGCCAGCGTACGGTGCGCGGGATCGAGGGGGTGGTCGATGCGGAACTGGCAGGCCGCCTTGTTGATGGTGCCGGTCACCTCGACGTTGCCGACCAACTCGGCGGCCAGGGCGACACCGATGCCGAACAGGCCGACTTCCCCCGCACCGACCACGCCCTTGCTCCCCGGAGGGACCTGAAGGTCGAGCTCGAACGCGTCCTCCCCGCTGGAGCCCCACACCCCGGCGCGTGTGTTGCTGTTCCCGGTCACCCCCACACCGTCCAGGCTGCGACCCGACATCCCGGGACCGTTCACGGAGAAGCCCTCCACACCGGTGCCCTCGCTGACGGTTCCGAGAACCCCGGTGCCGATGTGGTGGAAGCCCTCCTCGTCTTCTGATTCGTCGCTCGTCCCCACCACTCCCGTCGCGCCCCGGCCGCCGTTCCCCTCGACGCCGACACCCCCGCTCGTACCGGTCACCCCGGGTCCCAGGACGCTCCTCCCGGCGACCCCCGGCCCGTCGTTGCCCGTACCGGCCACCCCCACGGACGACGTCCCGCCCCGTCCCTCCACCCCGGGGCCCTCCCCGCCCGTTCCGGACACCCCCGGTCCCTTCGCGCTCGTCCCCGAAACCCCGGGACCCGTACCGCTCGTACCGGAGACACCCGGGCCCGCCGCGCCCGTCCCCGACACCCCGGGCCCCGTACCGCTCCTGCCGGACACACCGGCACCGGCGGTACCCGTCCCCGAGACACCCGGGCCCGTCCCGCTCGTACCGGACACCCCCGGGCCCGCCGTACCCGTCCCCGACACACCAGCGGACGACGTCCCGCCCCGGCCTTGGACACCCGGGCCCTGGTCGCCCTGCCCCGCGATGCCGGGCCCCTGCGTACTCGTCCCCGAGATGCCCGGGCCCGTCCCGCTCGTCCCGGACACGCCGGCGCCCGCCGCGCCCGTGCCCGAGACACCCGGGCCCGTACCGCTTCTGCCGGACACACCCGGACCGGCCGTACCCGTCCCCGACACCCCGGCGGACGACGTCCCGCCCCGCCCCTCCACCCCGGGGCCCTCCCCGCCCGTTCCGGACACCCCCGGGCCCTTCGCGCTCGTCCCCGAGACGCCCGGCCCCCGGTCGGCCCGGCCGGACACGCCGGCCGCATCATCGCCGCCGCGGCCGGAAACGCCCGTGCCGCGGCGGCAGACGCCGTGCACGCCGATGCCCTGCGCGGCGATGTTCACGCCCACTACGCCCACCCCGCCCGGGATCTCGCCGTCACCGGCGGGCAGGCCGCTGCATCCCAGCACCCCCGGACCGACATTGCTGTCCCCGAACACCCCGAACCTGATCGGCGGACTCTCCTGGCCGGGGTCGAAACCGCTGGCCTCGTCCTGTGACTGCGGCGGTTTGATCGGCACCGTCCTCACCTCCGACTCGTCGTACGAGGCGTCACGTTCACCGCTCCGGGCGCGGCGGCGAGGCCGCGCTCGGGCGGCTCACCGCGTTCCGCCGGGTGGAGGAGGAAGCCACGCTCGGCGGGCGGCTTCTCCTCCTCGATCTCCAGCGGGTTCCCCTTCGCCCAGACGTCCGCCCGGACGCCGGTGACCTGCCAGCTGACCCGCTGCCCGGGCCCGCCACCGGCGATCTGGAAGCTGCGCCCGCCGATCTCCCGGCTGACGTGCAGGTCCGGTGCCGGCGCGCCGAGCGCGGTGAGCTGGTAGCGGAAGTCCTCGTTCAACGCCTCGAACCAGTCGGGCAGTTCGACCGTGGCCCGGCCCCCGGCGTCGAGCGTGACCGTACCGTCGTAGACGTTCTTGCGCTCCGGCGACTCCACGAAGGAGTGGGCGAGGAAGCGGTTCTCCGGGTCCAGCGGGTGATCGATCCGGAACCCGCCACCGCCCTTGATCAGCGCGCCCGTCACATGGACGCTCCCCTGGAACCGGCCCGCCAAGATCCGCCCGGTGGCCACGATCCCCACCGGCCCACTGGCGATGACTCCCACCGTCCCGAAGCTCGTCGCCACGACACCGGCGCCACCGACCCCGAGGCCCTCGATGGCCGGCGACGGGGAGGCGGGCGGATTCCCCGTCGGCCGGATGCCACCCGGATCGCCCAGGCCGTCGGCATCGAACGGCGTCGGCAGCCGTCCGCTGCGTGCCGAGACGGCTGTCCCCGAACTGCTGACCGCACGCACCGCCGCACCGCTGCCGCTGGTCGCCGCCATCGCGATGCCGCTCTGGCTGCGCGCGCCCACCCCCACGCCCTGGACGCTCTGGCCCGTCACCCCGGAGCCCGTGGTGCTGGTGCCGGCCACGCCCGGACCGGTTCCCCCAGCGACCCCGGTCACCCCGGCGCCCTGCGCGCTCCTACCGGCCACCCCCGGACCGGTTCCCCCAGCGACCCCGGTCACCCCGGCACCCTGCGCGCTCCTACCGGCCACCCCCGGATCGGTTCCCCCAGCGACCCCGGTCACCCCGGTGCCGTGCTCGCTCACCCCCGCCACGCCCGGACCGTCCACCGCCGTACCCGTGACACCCGGATGGGCGCCGCCGCCCTGTCCGTGGACGCCGCTCCCCCGGGCGGCGAGGCCGCGCACCCCGGTGCCGCCCTCCGCGACGCTCAGGCCGAGGACGCCCGCCCCGCCCTCGACCGCGTCCTGCGGGCCGTCCGGGGCGGGCTGCCCGGAGCTGCCGATGACGCCCGGCCCGACGCCGCTGTCGCCCCACACCCCGGACCTGAGCGGCGGGGTCTCCTGGCCCGGGTCGAAACCACTGGGGACGTCCTGTGATTCAGGCGGTTTGACGGGCATCGTCGCTGCCTTTCTCTCTCATGAGCGGTCCCGGCCCTTACCGTTCGCCCTCCGTGGTCCGTGTCACCGCCGCCGGGTCACGCATCGCGGCGATCGACCGCTCGGGCGGCTCCCCGACGACCTCGGGGTACAGGTAACGACCGCATTCCTCCGGTGCCTTCTCCTCCTCGCCGCCGACCGGGTTGGCCCGGGCCCAGGCGTCACGGCGAACGCCCGTCACCTGCCAGCACACCTCCAGGCCCGCGCCGCCGCCCGCGATCGAGAAGCTGTTGCCGGCGAGCTTGCGGCTCACGTGCAGATCGGGTGCCGCCGCCCCCACGGGTGTCAGCTGGTACCGGACGGACTCGTTGAGCGCCTCGAACCACTCGGGCAGGCTGACCTCCGCCCGGCCGTCGGTGTCCAGGGTCACCACGCCGTCGTAGACGTTCTTCATCTCCGGCGACTCCACGAAGGAGTGGGAGAGGAAGCGGTTCTCCGGATCCAGCGGGTGGTCGATCCGGAACCCGCCGCCGCCCTTGCTGAGGCGTCCGGTGATGGCAACGTCGCCCTCGATCCTCGCGCCGAGGGTGCTGCCCCGGGCGAAGAGTCCGGTCACGCCGTCGCCGCTCACGCCGATGCCGTTCAGGCTCCGACCGTGGACGCCGGCGCCGTTGAAGCTCGCACCCATCACCGCCGGGCCGGTGTTGGGCGCGAACCCGAACCCGAACGCCTGGGTGTCGGAGTGGCCGTTGCGGCCGAGCACGGCGAGGCCGTCGAAGCTGGAGGCGAAGATCCCGGTGCCGCCGCCCGGGGTACTGGCGAGCATCCCGTCACCCGTCTGGCTGGTGGCGCTGACCCCCGGCCCACTCGTACTGGTCCCCACCACGCCCGGCCCTGCCGTGCCGACGCCGCTCACACCGGCGGCGGAGCCGCCGCCCGCACCGAAGACTCCGACGTCCTGTGCGCTGGTGCCGCGCAGCCCGGGGCCGGTCTGGCTCTGCCCCGACACGCCCGGACCGGCCGTGCCCGCCCCCGCCACACCGGCCGAGGAACCACCGCCCGTACCCGAGACACCCACGTTCTGCCCGCTGGTGCCGCGCAGTCCGGGGCCGGTCTGGCTCTGCCCGGACACCCCCGGACCGCTGCCACCCGCCCCCGCCACACCGGCCGAGGAACCACCGCCCGTACCCGAGACACCGGCACCCTGGGCACTCCTGCCGCTCAGCCCCGGGCCGGTCTGGCTCTGCCCGGACACCCCCGGACCGCTGCCACCCGCCCCCGCCACACCGGCCGAGGAACCACCGCCCGTACCCGAGACGCCGACGCCGTTCTCGCTGACCCCCGCCACACCGGGTCCGGAGTCGCTGTTGCCGATCACCCCGGTGCCCTCGTGGTCGACACCGACCACACCGGCCTCGTCGACGTTGCTGCTCTCGCCCCTGACACCCGGACCGCGGTCGCTCACGCCCTCCACACCCGGGCCGCTCGCCGCGGTCCCGGAGACGCCGGCGGCGAAGGCGACACCCCGGCCGAGGACACCCACCCCCTGCCCACTGGTGCCCGACACACCGGGCCCCTTGATGCTCGCGCCCTCCACCCCCGAGCCGCTCTCCGCGGCCCCGGACACCCCCGCGGCGGCACCGACACCCCGGCCCAGGACACCCACCCCCTGCCCACTGGTGCCCGACACACCGGGCCCCTTGCCGCTCACACCGGACAGCCCCGGGCCGGTCGTCGACCTTCCTAGCACGCCCGGGTTGTCGCCCCCGCCCCTGCCCGAGACACCGATGCCCTGGCCGCAGAAGCCGTGGACACCGATGCCCTGGGCGGCGATGTTGACGCCCAGGACGCCCGCCCCGCGCTCGATGGCGCCGTCGGACCCGGAGCCCGTGGTGGACCGGGTGGCGCTGCTGCCGAGGACGCCCGGCCCGTCCCCGTTGGAGCCGTGCACGCCGAAGTCGATCTTCGGGGTCTCCTGCCCCGGGTCGAAGGTGCTGGAGGAGTCGGCCTGGGTCTGCGGAGGTCCGAGAGACATCTCGCCACCCCGTTCTCTGAGTTCTCTGGGTTCGCTGGGTTCGCTGAGTTCGCTGAGTTCGCTGAGCGTCGGACGGTCACCGGTAGGTGATCTGGAAACAGGAGAGCTTGACCGACTCCCCGTTGGCCGCGGCGCCGATGAGGTCCGCGGTGATGAAGTAGCGGTGCGTCCTGTTGGTGACGACCGTGGCCACCGGCACCGGGGTCGAGGCGTTCAGGGCGGTGACCCTGACGATGTCGTCCGCCCCGGCGCCCGTGAAGTCCTTCTGGCGCAGGGTCACGGTGAGGGTGCCGGTGTCGTTCGGCGGCTTGGTGCCGAGCACCAGGAGCGACCTGAGCTCGACCCCCTCCGGGAGGACGACGTTCATGACGCCGTGGGCCTCCGTGGCGTCCGCGACCTTCTGCGCCTGGTCGGTGAGGATCACCCAGGGTGTGGGGGGCGGCGCCGTGCCGCTCGCGGGCACCCGGGTCGGGGTGAGGATGGGCACCAGGGAGAGGAAGGACTCCTTGCGCACCATCGACCGGATCAGCGGGTTGAGGTGCTGGTCCGCGAGGGTCTTGAACTCGTCCTCCAGGTTGTGGAAGCGGATGTTGATGCCCTTCTCCCCGCCCGCCTGGACCCGGTCCTCGTTGTCGATCCAGTCGGTGTGGGAGAACTTGGGGACGTATTCGTCGGTCATCGGTCGTCGTCCTTGTCCGGTCGGAGGAATCGGGCGGGGGATCGGGACGGGAGCTCGTTCGGGCGGTGGTACGTCGGGAAGGTGTAGGCCGGCAGCACGTCGGTGTCGGCCTCCTCGCCCGACAGCTCGCGGACGTGCGAGCGCAGCCGTTCGGTACGGAACTCCACGCCGATCGGGTGGAACCAGTTGAGGACGTTGAGCACCAGGTCGTAGCGGTCCTTGCTGAGGAAGACCTGGTCGTCCGCGTCGAGGGCGCCCGCGAGCCGGGCCTCGCACTGGTAGGGCCGCAGTCCGTCACCCGGCAGGTAACTCGCCCGGACCTGCACGGTGCCGGGCGCCCGCGCCTCGACCCGGTTGACCGGGTCGCTGAGCGAGGCGATCGCCGCCCGGCCCGGCCCGGAGGACGGGGTGACCGACCAGGAGAGCTCCCGGCCGCCGCCGGGGCCCAGCACCTGACGGGACACCAGTCGCGGTGGCCGGGGCGGGGACCCGGACAGTGCCGCCGGGTCGGCGAGCAGGACGCTCGCCGCGCCCTGCGGGGCGGCCAGCAGGCACGGCGCGTACGGCGCTGCCGCCGGGCCGACGGCGAGGGCGCGGCAGTCGCCGCCGGGGTCGAGGGCCCGGGGCAGCAGCGTGTCGGTGGCCGTGTCGATCACGTGGACGCGCCCGGCCGCCGAGTCCGAGCCCGCGGTCGCCACGTACAGGTGCCGGCCGGTGGGGGCGGCACGCAGGGTCAGCGGCACGGTGGTGGGCGGGAACCCGCCGATGGTGGCGCTCGGTGTGGTCGCGCCGGCCGGGTAGACCTGGACGGAGACGGTGCCGCCGCCCGGACCGGTGGTGCGGCGGGCCACGTACAGCTTGGCCCCGTCCGGGGTGAGGGCCGCGGCCAGGGCCTCGGTGCCCGGTCCCGTGCCGATGACGGTGCCCTGCAGCGCCAGGGTGGTCCGGGTGACCCGGCAGAACCGGCCGCCGTCGAGCAGGACGACGAGGGCGGGGGCGCCCGCGCTGACGGCGAGCCCGCGCGGAGCGGCCGGGAGCGTCAGGGTGGTGGTGGCCGGCGGCTGGGTCTGCGGGTCGTAGGCGCGCAGCGTCCCGTCGCCCGCGTACGCGACGTAGAGCCGGTTGCCGTCGGTGCCCAGGGCGACGGGGTTCGGGCCGGTCAGGGCGGGGGCGGCGGGGGCGAGGGTGAGCGGGTCGAGCACCGAGACGGACCCGCCGGGCCGGTGCGCCACGTACAGCCGGCCGCCGACCTGGGCGAGCGCTCCGGGGAAGGGGGTGACCGGGGTGGAGCCGGCGAAGGCGAGCCGGGGGAAGCCGCCGGGGCGGTCGGCCGCCACGGTGAAGGTCGCGATGCGGTGGCTGCCGGGATCGGAGAGGTGGACGCGGGCGCCGTCGGGGGTGAAGCAGGCGTCGGCGGGTGAGGTGTGCGGCTCGGCGGTGACCACCGCGCGCTCGCCGGCGGCGAGTTCGGCCGGGCCGCGGACCTCGATCGGCTCGCCGGCGGCGACCGCGACCTCGATGACGCGCCCGCTCGGCGGGGCCTTCCGGGCGACCTTCACGAAGTCGAACCCGGCGTCGAAGGCCAGTGCGGCGAGTTCACCGGCGGGCAGCACGGAGTGCCGCAGTTCCAGCGCCCGGCCCTGGGCGCGCAGGCCGTCCGCGTCCGGGGCGAAGCCGGCCGCCACCACGAGGGCGCCGGTCGCGGGGAGCAGGCCGAGCAGCCGGTCCAGGGCGTGGGAGGTGACGCTCTGCATCCTGCGGTGGGCCGGGTCCTCGCCGTAGTCCACGGTGCGGCGGGTGCCGAGCAGGTCCTCGGTGCGGACCAGCAGGTTCGCGGGTTCGAAGTCCTCCTCGGGCGGCCCGGCGGCCTGGTCCTCGGTGACCCCGGTCCGGCCGTGGCGGTCGATCGACGCCCCGGGGGCGAGCCCGCCGACGGCGGGGCCGATCCGCAGGGCGAGGCTGCCGCCGCGGACGTGGCCGGCGCGGGCGACCTCCACCTGGACGGTCACCTCCCCGGCGGCCACGGCGGTCAGCACGGCCGGGACTCCCTGGCCGACGGTGGCCTCGCCAGGGCCGGAGCGGGTGACGGACCAGCGGACGCCGGCGCCGGCGAGCCGGTCGGGGCCCGGTTCGAGCCCGAGCGGTACGGAGTCACCGGCCCGCACCCGCCGGCCGGGCGGGCCGGCCAGGATGCGGAACGCCGGGCCGGGCGGCTGGGCCGCGTGCACCAGGCCCTCGTGGGTGTGCCGGACCCAGCCGAAGCCGGCGGCGTGGGCGTGCACGGCGAGTTCGCCGGCGGGCAGGGTGGTGTGGCGCAGCAGCAGCGCCCGTCCGACCCGGTGCAGGTCGGTGGCGGCCGGGTCGTGGGCGCGCAGGACGCGCAGTGTCCCGGGCAGGCCGGCGAGGCGGTCGAGCAGGGCGTCCAGGGCGTCCTCGACGCCGAGTTGCATCAGTACGCCGTCGGGGTCCGGGCCGAGGTCGAGGCCGGTCCGGGCGTCGTGCCGGCAGAGCCAGCCCGGGTCGAAGTCGGGTTCGTCCTCGGGGGTGCCGACGGTGTCGGCCTCGGTGGCGCGCTGGTCGCCGCCGGCCGTGACGCTCTGGCCGCGGCCGAGCGGGCGCGGCAGGATCCGCAGCTCCAGGGTGCCGGTGTCGGGCCGTCCGGCCCTCTCGTCGATCTCGATCCCCGGCTGGGCCTCGCCGTCGGGTCCGGGGCGGTTGAGGGCCCGGGTCAGCGAGTCGGCGGTGGGCACCAGCCAGCGCTGGAAGAGTTCCAGCCGCATCCGGTAGTGCCGGTCGCTCTCGCCGGTGACGGGGTCGAAGCCCGTACGGGCGGTGCGGGAGATCCGGATCTCCTCCAGCAGGCCGGTGAAGCCGGCCCCGGTCGTGCCGGTGGGCGTCGTCTCCCGGCCGAGGCCGATGACGACGGGCTGGTCGTTGGTGAGCGCGCCGAGCCGGTCCGGTCGTCGTCGGGCGACCTCGGCGCCGTCGAGGTGGAGCCGGACGGAGGCGGGACGGGGGCCGTCGGCCGCTCCCGGGGGGCGGGGCAGGCGTTCGATCACGGCGGCGACGTGGTGGAAGGGGCCGTCGCCGAGGTCGTGGTCGGCGAAGAGGTCGAGCGTGCGTCCGGCGTCGTCGGCGAGGGAGAGCCTGAGGTTCCGGTCGACGCCGCGGAAGCGTCCGACGGTGAGTGACCAGCCGGGCGAGGCCGCGGAGTCGAGCAGGGCGCGCTTGGCGATGACGGCCCCGGGCCCATCGCCGGTGCCGGGTCCGCTACCGGCGCCGGCGCCGGGCCGGGCGGGCCGGATGACGGCCTCGACGGTGAGCGAGGTGTCCGGGCCGGTGTCGAAGGCCTGGTCGGGGGCGATCGTGACGCTGCTCGTCCCGGTGAACTCGAAGGCGTTCGAGAACCGGCCGGTCCGCCCGGCGAGCGCGCCCCGGTTGCGCCCGTGGTGGGGCGTGACGCCGAAGCGCGCGGCGGCGTCGGCGACCTCCGTGACCTCGGTGCCGGGCGCGGCCGTGTCGTCGAGGTGGTAGAGCGCGACGGTCCGTCCGTCCCAGGTGTGCGGCCGGGGCGGGAAGCGGGGCGCGCCGAGGTCCTGGCCGATCAGGTCGAGGCTGGCGCCGTGGGCGCGGTGGGCGTAGCGCTGGGCGGACACCTCGGTGAGGCGCCGGGTGAGGTCCTCGTAGTCGGAACCGATCACCCAGAGGAGCTTGGCGAGGTTGCCGAGGAGGAGGGTGGCCTCCCAGTCCGCCGCCGTCGGCGGGGCCGGGGGGAGCGGCCTGATCCCGGTCAGCCGGACCCGGTGGGTGGGCCCGCCGCCGGGCGGTTCCACCACCTTGCCCTGACCGGCGGGCCACCCGGCCGGGAAGCGGACCGTCACCCGCTGCTCGTCCGGCCCGGGCGGGCGGGTGAGGAGGACCTCGACGGCGACCGGCTCGGTGGTGTCCGCGCGGGGCGCGAGCAGGAGGCGGGGTGAGTCCGGCAGCCGGTTCCAGCGGTTCCGGTAGGCCTGGAAGCCGGAGTCGTACACGGCGCGCAGGGTGCCGTCCGGGTGCCCGTGGAGGGCCACGGTGAGGCGCTCCATGCCCCGGTCGTAGGCCGGGGTGAGGCCGCCGCGCATGGTGTCGAGGAACTCCGCGGTCATTGGACTGCCACCTGGATGTCGATGAGGGGGCTGTCGAGGGCGAACCGGGCGATCTCGTCGGGTGCGAGCCGCAGGTTCTCGCCGACGGACAGTTCCTCGGCGCTCCCGAAGTCGGCGCCGCCGAAGCCGATGTCGGCGTAGGCGGGGGCACCGCGGCGCAGTCGAAGGTTCTGGACGTCGACCACGCCGGCGGTGGAGCGCACGGTGAGCACGATGTCGGAGTGCAGGACGCCCCGGCCCATCCGCAGCCGGTCCACCCCGGCGGTGACGGCGGCGAGGATCTCCCCCCGGATGGCGTCCGGGTCGTGCCCGGCCTGGACGACGAGGGTGGCGCGGATGCCGACGTCGACCTGGTTGGCGGGTTTGATGTTCGGGAAGACCGAGACCGGCCGCCACTGCCGGACGGCCTCGACCACGGCGTCGTGGACGGGCGGGATGCCGCCGTCCTCGTGCTGCCAGGGCCAGCCGGGCTCGACGGCCACGACCACGTCGAAGTAGTACGGCGATCCGGTGGGCCGCCCGGCGGAGAAGGCCCGCTGGCCGAAGCGGTAGGTGGAGAAGCGGCTGCGGGAGGCGTCGACGCCGCCGAGCGGGTCGAAGATCGCCGCGTCGCGCACGCCGGGGATGTCCAGGATCTGCGCCAGGACGGCGTCCTGGGTCCACAGGGTGCGGGGCACGCCGAGCAGGCGGGCCCGGTAGACGTCGTCGGGTTCGAGGAGTTCGCCGCCGCCGATCGCCTCGGGGCAGGTGACGGTGATCTCCGCGGGCCCCAGGTTGAGGTGGGCCCGGGCCCAGACCGGCTCCAGCCGCAGCTCCCGGCCGGCCGGGACGTCGCCCTCCGGTCCGCGCGGGACGGCCCGCACGGCGACCGTGGCGGGCGGCGCGTCGGCGGTCAGGCGGACGGCCGTGGTGGTCCGCAGGGTGGCCCTGGGCGCGTCCCCGGTGGCCGGGGCTTCCAGGATGGTGCCCTGCGGCAGGACGAGCGGGCGTCCGGGGTCGAGGCCGGCGAGGGTCACGGCGACCGCGCCGACGGCCTGGAGCTGGCGCCGCTCCAGCCCGAGGTCGGTGCCGAGCAGGTCGAGGCTCGGGCCCTGGGCGGTGGTGGCGAAGTTGGCGTAGTACTGGTCCTCCAGACCGCGCCAGAGCTCGTGCACGTGGACGGCGGCGGCGTCCAGCACCTTGCGCAGGGCGCTGCCGGAGGTGAGGTCGACGTCGCTGCCGAACACGGCCCGGGCGCGGGCCTGTTGGTCGGCGACGATGCGGTCGATGCCCTTGATCACGAAGCCGTCCGCGGTGACGCCGAACCCGTCGGTCGAGGCGCGGCCGGTCGAGGCCTGGTCAGTCAAGGCGTCCTCCCGACTCGAGGGTCAGCGTGGAGCCGGCGACGGTTTCGAGGACGACGTAGACGGTGTAGGCGCGACGGGCCCGGGCGACCCCGACGATCCGCTCGCGGGCCGCGTCGTCCAGTGCCGGACGGAGCTCGAAGAAGCGCGGGTCGTCCTCGAAGAAGACCTCCCGCACGTCGGTGACACGGCGGTCGGCGCTCAAGCAGCGGACCAGCTGCATCTTGATGTACTCCTTGCGCGCGTGGACGCCCAGCGCGTACCGGCCCACGGCGAGCCGGTCGAAGCCGAACGCGGTGTTGAGCCGGTCGCTGCCGAGCTGGGTCTCGACGGTGAGGACGAGGGCCTGGGCGAGCGCGTCCAGGCCCTCGACCATCGCGGGGCCGCCGGTCCGTTCGTCGATGACCAGGTCGCCGGCGTCGGCGCGCAGGCTGCGGCCGAGGCTGGGGGTGCCGGGCTGGGGCGGCCCCGACCGGGCGGGCAGCCGGAAGTCGGGGACACCGGGCAGCTCGGTGCCGGGCACGAGGGTGCCGAGGTCGGTCATCAGCTCGCCTCCAGGACGCTCTGGCCGGGGTCGGCGACGCTCCAGGTGCCCGGCCCCAGGCCGCTGACGGTGGTGCCGGTCGCGCTGGCCAGGAGTGCCGGCCTGCCGCCGACGATGAGCTTGACGGCCAGCCCGGCGGGCGTGGCGGTACCGACGAGGACGCACGGCTGGGGCGCGCCGGTGCCCGGCTGCTTCGCCGGGCAGGGCGCGACCATGCCGGGGACGGGGACCTCCGCCGCCCCGAAGGTGAAGCCCGCCTCGGCGCCTCCGGGGAGCACGCCGTGGCCCTGCACGGTGACCTTCGGGTCACCGCCGAGGAGCTTGGTCTGCCCGCCGTGCGAGCAGAGGAGGGTCGCGCCCTCCACGAGGACGAGTGCCATCAGCCGATCGCCACCTTCCCGTTCCCGACGGTCAGGCTGACCTGGCCGTCGGTGAGGGTCACGCTCTTGCCCGAGGCCGACTTGACCGTGACGCCTCCGTTCTCGTCGATCCGCACCTCGGCGCCCGGGGCGGACGTGACCGTGACGCCCCCCTTCTCGTCGATCCGCACCTCGGTACCCGAGGCGTGGCTGATCAGGAACTCCTCCGCCGGGCCCTCGGTGGGCCGTTCTCCGACGTCGGAGCAGTTCTTCCGGCCGACCGACAGCTTGAGTCCGATCGCCTCCACGATCCGGCGGCCGTCGGCCGCGGTGAGGTCGTTCGCGCCCTTCCCCGTCGGGCGGGGGGTGCTGCCGGGTGTGAGTTCGGTGGGCAGGCAGAGCCACCAGTCGCCGGCGCGCGCCTTCGGGCGGTCCATCGCCGGGCCGTTGGCCCACAGGAACCCGGTGACGACGGTGTCCTCACGCTCGTCGCGGACCTCGTTGAGCAGGCCGCGCATGCCTTCGTAGACCGGGACGGACAGGCCGACCTTGTGCCAGGCGAACGGCGAGGCCAGCGGTTTGTCGTCGAGCGTCGGACCGCCGCCGACGACCGGCAGGTCCACGCTGGGCGAGGCCGGCGCGCCCATGTCCTCGGCCTGGCGCTGTCCGTAGCGCAGGCTCGCCACGCGTTTGCCGGGCTTGGCACCGCTCACGTCGCCGACGTCGACCGAGGGCGCGAGCTTGTGCTCATCGCGGATCTTGCTGACGATCGCCTCGGCGATGGCCAGCGGGTCGGCCTTGCGGGCGCTCTCGGTGTTGCACCGGTTGCCGCCCTTCTCCTGGAAGGCGGCCGCCCGCCCGGTGCAGACATAGCCGGCGCTGGTGGAGAAGGAGTGGGTGAGCTCCAGGATCCGGAACCCCTCCAGCGGGTTCTCGTACCCCTGCACGCTCGCCGCCACCCGCTGCCCGGCCCGCAGCCCGGGCAGGCCGAGCACGGTGAAGTCGAACGCCGACACCGAGGAGCGTTCCGGCAGGTCGGAGACCACCCGCTGCTTGCCGGTGGCGCCGACCTGGATCGGCTGGAACTCGGCCAGCCGGGCGGTGGTCATGCCCCGGGGCGCGAGCAGGGTGTCCTCGCCGCTGATCAGGGCGAGGACGGCCGCCGGGTTGGGCACCACGGGCAGGCCGACCTTGGGCGGGTAGGTGACGGCGGTGCCGAACTGCACCTCGCCGTCCTGGACGAGGAGTTCGGCGTCGTACTGGCGGGCGAGCTCCTCCAGCAGGCCGAAGGCGTTCGGCGCGTCGATGTTGATGCTGGGGCGCTGCGGCTCGGTCGGGGTCGCCTTCTCGGCCAGCTTCACCCCGGCGGCGTCGGCGATGTGCTCGGCCAGCTTCGCGGGGGTGGTGTCCTTCCCGACGACCCGGGCCATCTCGGGTTCGGCGCTCTGGTCGTCGACCTTGCGGGTGCTGATCAGCTTGAAGGAGGCCTCCTCGTAGCCGGTCAGGCGCACGCCGAGGGGCGGGAGCCGTTTGGAGACGGTCATCGAGTCCACCCGACCCTTCAGGACGGCTTCGCGGGAGCCGGAGGACTCCAGGTAGCCGAGCGTGATGGTGATCTCGGTACCGCCCTTGCGCTCGCCCCGCTCCCCGGTGAGCTCGCTGCCCAGCGCCCGCTGGGCCGCCAGTGGCAGGGCGGCGAAGTGGAGGTCGAACCGGCCCGGCTGCCCCAGGCCGTACTTGACGGTGATCTCGGCGTCGCTGAGGGCCGCCTCGCTGGCGATGTTGTTGGACACCTTCAGCCTGAGCTTCGGGAACTCGACCTGGTACCAGAGGATCACGCCCATCGCAGTGCCACCCCGATCACGATCTCGCTGCCGAAGTGGCCGCGCCCGTTGAGGTTGCCGCGGGCCAGCCTGGCCTCCAGCAGCCGGATCGCCAGCCGGTCGGCGTGGTGGACGAGTTCGGGCTCCGCCACCAGCTTGCGCAGGAACAGCACCCGGGGCCCGTCCGGGCCGGGGCCGACCACCCGCAGGACGAGGTAGCCGGGCGGGCCGGTCGGCTCGCGGATCCGGGCCGGCGCGGCCAGGTCGTAGAGGGTCTCCGGCGGGTCGTCGGCGCCGGCGTGCACGGTCGCGTAGAGCCCGAAGTCGTAGCCGACCCCGCCGATCGGGCAGCTGAACGCCTGGGGCAGGCCCTCGTCGGGCTCGACGGGCAGCCGGCGGAAGTCGAGCGCGCTCACAGCGAGCCTCCCAACTGTCGCCCCACCGGGACCATGCCGCTCACGCTGGGCGCAGCCGTCAGCCCGGCGGCCAGCAACAGGTCCAGGGCCTCGCCGAGGGCCGCGGTGATGCTGGAGCGCGGGACGTGCTCCAGGGTGATGCTGACGTCGATGGCGTCGCGCTTCTGGTTGGACTGGGTGAACTTCAGGCTGGTGATCTGCATGTCGAGGCTGATGGTCATCCCGCAGACGACCGGGAGGCCGGCGAGGTTCATCAGGGGGGCGGCGGCCGGCGCCAGGACCCGCGAGGTCAGGGCCATCGCCTCCAGGCCCTTCTTGTAGACCAGCCGGCTCTGCCCCACCAGCACCGCCTCGACCGAGATCGTCCGGGCCGTCGGCGACACCAGCTGGGCCAGCTTGCTGCCGGCGATCCGGGCGACCTGGTACCCCTCGTTGAGGGTCAGGCTGGTGACCGTGAACAGCGGCACCGCCCCGATCAGGACGGGAATGTTCACACCGGTGACCATGGCGGGGGCCTACCTCTCTCCCGACGGGCGGGCCCGGCGCATGGACTCCACCCACTCCTCGAACTCGTCGTCCGGGATGTGGTCGAACTCGTCCCGGTGGCGCACCACCCAGTCCACCCAGCTCTCCCGTTTGTCAGCCGCGGACTCGATGTGGAAGAACTGGCCCTCCTGGATCTCCCGTTTGAAGCGCGCGAGTTCGGCCTCGACCGTGCCGGTGCGCCTGGCCTCCGCCAGCCGGCGGACCTGCTCCTTGCGGTACCCCTTGGTGTGCAGCGGCGGGTGGAGGGTCAGGGCCTCGGGGACGATGCCCGGATCCATCGTGGTCCGCGGCAGGTGGATGCCGTTCGCCTCGGCCTCGCGGACGTCGATCCCGGCCTCGTCGAGGATGCGCCGGATCATCTCCGAGCGCGGGTCGCCCTCCTCGACGATGTGGTGCAGCGGATGGCCGGGCGGGTGCGGCCCCGGCATGTTCCGCCGCATCGCCTCGGTGGGGCGGTCGGTGCCCGTGCGCTTGTGCCGCTGGGTGCCCACGTCGAGGGCCTGCGGCGGGACCTCCCCCGCCGGGTGCAGCAGCAGCTTCTCCTCCTCGGTCGCCCAGAGGTCGGCCTCCTCCAGGTCCCGGGCCAGCTGCTCCTCGATGCTCAGCGCGCCCGCCCGGTCGGGACTGCGGGCCTCGAACCTCTCCAGCGCGCCCATCGCCCGCTCCGGGTCCTTCCGGGAGAAGTCCCGGATGTGGTTCAGCTGCCGGTCGAGCTTCTCCGGGTCGCGTGCCAGCCTGCGGTAGCGCTGCCTGATCGACCTGATCCGCGCCAGCACCTCCGAACGCTCGACCTTCGTGAGCACCGCCTTGGCGCCGGCGATCCTGGCCCACGCCTCGGTGTCCCCGGCCTCCAGGCGTTCCAGGACGGTGGCGAAGGTCCCGAGCTTCCTCTGCTGCCGGGCCATGTCCTCGGCCCGGGCGATGTCCAGCAGGATCGCCTCGAACACCGCCGCGTCGCCCGCGGACCGCGCGAAGGCCGCCTGCACCACCCGCGGGCCGACCACCCGCACCCCGTCCATCGCCCGCGGGCTCGCCGCGAGCGCGGTGAGGAACTCCGCGCCGACCTCGCCCGTCGGGCCGATCCGCCGGTAGCCGATCCGCTCCAGGGCGGCCAGGAAGTTCCCGCCCTCGCCCGGCCGCAGCGCCTGCGCCATCGCGGCGATCTCCCGTTCCTCGAAGCCGCCGGGGCCGACCAGCCGGCGGAACGCCGGGCCGAGCTCCTCGACCAGGCCGCCCGACTTGGCGGCGAAGGTCTGCAGGATCTCCGCCCGACGGTGCACCCGCTCGACCACCGGGCCGAGCTCCGGGTGCCCGGCCAGCTGCGCCAGTGTGGCGCCCTCGGCGATCTCGACGCGCTTGACCACGGCGGCGAGCGCCTCGACGTCCTCGGCCGGCAGGTGCTCCAGCAGCCGCAGTACCTCGCTCTCGCCCTTGAGCTCCCGCAGGACGGCGCTGCCGGAGTGCAGGGCGCGGGCCAGCCGGCTCAGCCGGGCGAGTGCCGCCTCCCCCTCGGTCGTCCTCGCCACCGCGCCGGCCAGGCCGAGCAGGCGGGCCAGCAGCGTCAGCTTCTCGGTCAGGCCGACGGCCTCCGCGGCGGCCTTGAGCTCGCCGATGCCGATGAACCAGGACGCCACCTCGACCGCCAGCGCCCACCTGATCCTGGCGAACACCTTCTCGCCGACGTTGAGCACGGCCGCGCCGCGCAGGCCGGCCACCAGCTTCGCGCCGATGTGCCGCACCAGCACGGCGCACTCGGCCTGTGCGGCCTTGTTGCCCCACCCGGCGAGTTCGAACAGCGCGAGCATCCGCGCCAGCTGGGCGAGGCCCACGACCACCTGGTCGGGCTCGGTCACCAGCATCTTGAGGCCGTCGATCATCCCGGCGAGCAGGCCCTCCACCGCGCCGACCGCGGCATCGATCTCGTTCTCCAGCCTCTCGCCCAGCCCGGCCAGCGCCTCCTCGACGGTCTCCCAGCCGCTCAGCGAGGCCGAGGGCGGCCTCGGCTCCAGGGCGAAGGCCTCCTCGAACAGCTTCCGGACGACCTCGACGGTCAGCTTCTCCTTGGAGCCGAAGCGCTCGCCGACGGTGACCAGGAGGTCCCAGAAGGCCGGGCCGAGGTCCTCGAACATCCGGGTGGCGATCCCGGCCTCCCGCAGCCGCTCCATGACCGCGCGCAGCTCCGAGACGCTCTGCAGGGAGCGCATGATCTCGACGATCGCCCGCTCGTGCCGCTCCATGGTCCAGACCTTGACCAGGACCTCCAGGTAGGCGGTCTTGGTCGGCCACCCGGCGAGTTCGAACGCCTCCGCGCCCAGCTCGGCCAGCCGCTCGGCGGCCTGCGCGAGCTTGGCCTCGTCGCCGGCGAGACCCTGCTCGACCAGCCGGTCCAGCTCGTCCAGGACGCGTGCGCGCAGCTCCTCCTCCGACAGCTCCGGCCCTTCGGCGGCCAGTCGGCCGTAGAACCGCCGGCCGACCTCCCGGTCGGCGAAGAGCGCGACGTTGTGTTCCCTCGTCAGCACGGCGAGGACGTCGTGACGGTGTCCGGACGTGTCCCTGACCGAGCTCGGGAAGCGGCCCTCGACGACGCGCGTCGCCATGCCGGCGGGGAGCTCGGTGGTCTGCTTCACATCCTCGTTGGTCAGGGGAGGATCGGTTGCCACCGCCCGGATCCGACTGTCCCGTGCGCCCACCGGGCCTTCCAGCAGCGCGAACGAGGTCCTGCCGAAGGTCGCCCTGCCCAGCTGGAGCGCCCGGGCGAGGGTGGACGCCACGACGTGCCGGGGCGCGCCGCCGAGCGCGATGATCCTGGTGCCCGGAAGGACCATGACGCCCGCACCCTCCAGGCCGCTGGGGCCCTCGATCACCTCGTCGCGGACCTCCCCGGCCTCGTCCGGGGGCGCCTGGGGTTCCGGGGTGGCCCCGGGCTCCTGCGCGGACCGCGGTTCCTGCGCGGACTGCGGTTCCCGGGCGGACGCGGGCGCCGCCTCGGGCGTCTGCCCGGCTGCGCTCCCCGGGGCCGGGGCCGCCGGCCGGGTGGCGGGAGCGGGGCCGCGCCCGGGGCGGGGCGACCTCGGCGCGACGGGCGCGGGGGCGGGGCTGCCCTGCTCCCCGGTGCCCACCTTCTCGGCTCCGGGCTCCCCGGCGGCCGGCTCCCCGGTCTGCGGGCCGGGGCCCGGCTCCGCAGGTACGGCCGTCTCCTCCGTGGCCGGCTCCGCGGCATCCGTCAGCAGGTCCGCCGGCAGCGTGAAGGACAACCGGAGCGCACCCGCCGGCTCCGTCCGTCCGAACCGTTCGAACGCCTCGGACGGCTCGGACGGCTCGGACGGCTCGGCCCGTTCGACCCACTCGCCCCGCTCGGGCGCCGCCTCCGGTACGGCTACGAACGGCGCCGCTACGAGCGGCGCGGGGCCGGCCGGCAGGGCTCCGACCGTCTGGAGGTCGGCCGGCTGGAGGCCCTCCACCACCCGGGCGACCGCGCGCAGCAGTACCTCTTCGAGGGCCGGTCGCAGCCGCCCGTCCACGGCACCGTCGAACGTCACCGCCTCCGGCGGGTGCGGGCGGATGGTGAGGGTCCCGCCGCCCGGGGTCACGGCTCCCGCTCCAGTCGTGCGCGCGCGGCGAGCAGGTCGTCCCGTCGCCGCTGCGCGGCCAGCGCCCCGGAATCGGACACCGACCGGGAGGCCTGCGCCTCCTCCACCGCGGCGATCCGGTCGTCCAGGACCGCGATCAGCTCCGCCTTGGTGAACGGCTCCAGCTCGATCGAGGAGCTCGTCCGGATCAGGTCGTGCCACCACCACCCCGTCAAGGGGTTGCCGCCCTTCTCCAGCGAGGTGTCGGTGAGCGCGACGCGCTCGGCGGAGACGGTCACCGAGGTCAGCGTGGCGTCGGCCCAGACCACCCGCCGGCGCCCGCCCCTACGCTCGATCGTGACGAGCGTGCTCACGACGGCGTACAGCGGTTTGCCCGGGTGGGCCAGCCCGAGGTCAACCAGCTCGTCGAACCGGTTCTCGATCCGGGAGCGGATCTCCGGCTCCATCGCCGTGAACTGCGGCTCGGTCCACGTCTTGACCCACCTGGCCTCCAACTCCTCCTCGATCCCGGCCAGGATCACATTCCACACCAGCGCCGTGAGGATCTTGGCCAGGCCGAACACGCCTCCGCGCAGCCCGCTCAACAGGCGGACCCTCACCGGGACCCGCACGGGCTGCCGGGACACCGCCCCGCCGACCTTGCGGCGCATCGTCTCGGTCTGCGCGTGGGAGGCGGGCCGCCCCGGTTTGACCCCGGCCGCCTCGGCCTTGGCGATGTCGGTCCCTCGCGCGGACCGGATTCCGGGACCGACCAGGTCCTCGAACTCCACCCCCGGCGGCGGCTTCCGCACGCCGGACGCGTAGCCGCCCGCGTTGGTCACCTTCAGCTTGACCTTGAGCTCGGCCGGTACCGGTCGCCCCGCCCGGACGGCCGCCAGCGAGCCCTCCAGCCGCTTCACCACGTCGGCCTTCTCCGGGAACCCGGGCATGGCCCTGACCTTGGCCACCGCCTCCTCCAGGCTGCTCCGCAGGTTCTTGCCGAGCGCCGTCGCCTTCGCCCCTTCGGCCGGGTCCAGGTAGCCGGAGGCCTTGTTGTCGATCAGCCAGATCTCACCGGACTGCGGGTGGAACGCGATCGCGTCGACGCCGTGCCCGGTGAGCTGGTGCGCACCCGGGCCCGACGAGGTGACGACGAGGCGGAAGCCGCGCTCACCGAGCAGGAACGGCAGGTCCTGCTCCCCGTAGGCGCCTCCGGCGTGCGCGGCGGTGACCCGGCGCGGCTGGTCGGTCGGCGGCGGTGCCCCCGTCTGCGGCAGGACCGGCGGCGCGCCGGGCAGGCGCGGTCCCGCGGCGGCGGGCGGGGCGGCGC
>NZ_JBSGFD010000094.1:0-32423 GCF_053603215.1 Kitasatospora sp. NPDC004240
TCAGGCGGGCGCGGCGCGCGAGGTCGGCGATCCGGCGTTCGTCGCCAGGGCGCTGGAGGTCATCGAGGAGACCGGCCGCCGGGCGATGGACGACCGGGCACGGCGTAACGCTTCCTGGTCGGACGGTTCGGGGCCGCCGGAGCGTGTCGAAACAGCCGTGTGCACCCCCTCGCCGGCCCACCCTGGCACGCCGGGCGGCCGGATGTCCACATACCGGGTATGCACGACGGCGCACGACCGCCCCCGCTGCCGGTAGGACAACGGGGGCGGTGCGGGCGGTTCCCGGCCGTCACCGGCCGGGGTCGTGCCGGGTCAGCCGAGGGTGGCGGCGGCGGTCGGCGAGCTGTCCTTCAGGAACTGGGCGCAGCGCTCCGCCTCGTGCTTCTCGTCGATCGCGGCGGCGGCCCGGCCGAGCGCGTGCAGCGCCCGCAGGAAGCCGCGGTTCGGCTCGTGCTCCCACGGCACCGGGCCGTGGCCCTTCCAGCCGGCCCGGCGCAGCGAGTCCAGCCCGCGGTGGTAGCCGGTGCGGGCGTAGGCGTACGACTCGACGGTGCGGCCGGCGGCGAAGGCGTCGTCGGCGAGCTGGGCCCAGGCCAGCGAGGAGGTCGGGAACTTCGCGGCGACCTCGGCGGGGGA
Source organism: Kitasatospora sp. NPDC004240 (assembly GCF_053603215.1). NCBI lineage: Bacteria > Bacillati > Actinomycetota > Actinomycetes > Kitasatosporales > Streptomycetaceae > Kitasatospora > Kitasatospora sp. NPDC004240. The sequence goes on from NZ_JBSGFD010000094.1 coordinate 637, forward strand.
GGCGCCGCCGGCCAGCAGCTCCAGCGGGGCGGGCTCGGCGGGCAGGTGCGTGGGGGCCGGGCCCCCGAGGAGGTCCTGACCCTGGAAGGGGTTCTCGTGTGCACTCATGCCCCCCAGTCAACCACTGGGGGGCATGAGGGTCAGCACGTGCCGAGTGCCTTACTTCAGGCGGTTGCCGGCCGAGCGCAGCTGCTGCGCGGCCTCGACCACGCGGGAGGCCATGCCCGCCTCGGCGAGCTTGCCCCAGGTGCGCGGGTCGTAGGTGTTCTTCTTGCCGACCTCGCCGTCGACCTTCAGCACGCCGTCGTAGTTGCGGAACATGTGCTCCACGACCGGGCGGGTGAAGGCGTACTGGGTGTCGGTGTCGAGGTTCATCTTCACGACGCCGTTCTCCAGCGCGGTGGCGATCTCCTCGGCGGTCGAGCCCGAGCCGCCGTGGAAGACGAAGTCGAACGGGTCGGCCTTGCCGTACTGCTTGCCGATCGCGTCCTGCAGCTCGCGCAGCAGCTCCGGCTTCAGCACGACGTTGCCCGGCTTGTAGACGCCGTGCACGTTGCCGAAGGAGGCGGCCAGCAGGTAGCGGCCCTTCTCGCCCAGGCCCAGGGCCTCGGCGGTGCGGACGGCGTCGTTGACCGTGGTGTACAGCTCGTCGTTGATCTCGTGCGTGACACCGTCCTCCTCGCCGCCGGTCGGGGTGATCTCGACCTCAAGGATGATCTTGGCGGCGGCGGCCTGGGCCAGCAGCTCCTGGGCGATCTCCAGGTTGTCGGCCAGGGTCTCGGCCGAGCCGTCCCACATGTGCGACTGGAACAGCGGGTTCAGGCCCTTGGCGACGCGCTCGGCGGAGACCGCGAGCAGCGGGCGGACGTAGCCGTCCAGCTTGTCCTTCGGGCAGTGGTCGGTGTGCAGCGCGACGGTGACGTCGTACTTGGCGGCCACGATGTGGGCGAACTCGGCGAGCGCGACGGCGCCGGTCACCATGTCCTTGTTGTGCTGGCCGCCCAGGAACTCGGCGCCACCCGTGGAGATCTGGATGATGCCGTCGCTCTCGGCCTCGGCGAAGCCGCGGAGCGCGGCGTGCAGCGTCTGCGACGAGGTGACGTTGATGGCCGGGTAGGCGAACTTGCCCGCCTTGGCCCGGTCGAGCATCTCGTTGTAGACCTCGGGAGTTGCGATGGGCATGCGAATCCGCTCCTGTCGGGTTGCGGCGTACGGACGGTCCTGTCCGACGCTGTGTACGCCTTCGGTACGACTCCGGGGTACCGGCGGCCGGTGCGCGGCTCTGCGGTGCGGTGCACCGGTACCAAGGCTGGAGGCGGCCACCGCGGTACGACAACGAGGGTGTTTTGCGACCGCGGACCGGGCGCCGCAGCCATCTTCCCAGACCACCCCCTCCCAGGACCATGTGGCCCGCCTGTCGGGACGGCCGCCACGCACGGAGGGATGACGGGCGGGGGACGAAGGACGGACCCCGCGCTCCTCCCGGCGGGCGAGGCCCGTTCAAAGACGGGACCGCTATCCTGCGGCCGTGGACTACAACCAGCTGGCGCTAAACCTCCTCGACGCCAAATCACTGATCTCGTCCCTCGGTGCCATCGGGCTGATCGCGATCATCTTCGCGGAGACCGGCCTGCTGGTCGGGTTCTTCTTCCCCGGGGACTCGCTGCTCATCCTGGCCGGTGTCGCCGCCTCCAGCGCGGCCTCCTCGGTGCTCGGCGACGGCGCCCGGCTGCCGATCGCGGTGCTGCTCATCGGCGCCCCGATCGCGGCCATCGTCGGCGCCCAGCTCGGGCACCTGCTCGGCGCCAAGATCGGGCCGAAGATGTTCGACAAACCGGAGTCGAAGATCTTCCGCCAGGAGTACGTGCAGAAGGCCGAGGAGTACTTCAACAAGTTCGGCGCCGGCAAGGCCGTGGTGCTGGCCCGCTTCATGCCGATCGTGCGGACCTTCCTCAACCCGGTCGCGGGCACGCTCGGGATGTCCGCCCGGACCTTCTTCGTCTGGAACGTCATCGGCGGCGTGCTGTGGACCGAGTCGATGCTGCTCACCGGCTACTTCTTCGGTGACGCGCTCGCCCCGGTGATCGACAAGTTCCTGATCCCGGCGATCCTGCTGATCGTGCTGCTCTCGATCTCGCCGATCCTGTTCGAGGTCGTGCGCGAGCGCAGGAAGAAGAAGGCGGGCCTGACCGAGGTCGCCGAGGGCGTCGAGACCGTTCCGGCCGGCGGCCGGCACCGCCGCGGCTGACCGCCTGCGGAGCAGGACGAGAACGGCCGGGGCCGGTCCCGATTCGCGTGGTTTCACGTGAAACGGGACCGGCCCCGGCCGTCGCGGTCTCCGCGGGTGTCCCCGGGCCGCGCGGGCCCTTACAGGCCCAGGTCGTCCAGGGTGTAGGCGGTGACGTACGGCAGGCCCGCCTCCTCGATCGCCGGGGCGGCGCCGCGCTCCACGATCACCGCGACGCCGACCACCTCGGCACCCGCCTCGCGCAGCGCCTCGACCGCGGTCAGCACCGAGCCGCCGGTGGTGGAGGTGTCCTCGACCGCCAGCACCCGGCGGCCCTTGACGTCCGGGCCCTCGATCCGGCGCTGCAGACCGTGCGCCTTGCCCGCCTTGCGGACCACGAACGCGTCCAGCTCCTGCCCGCGGGCGGCGGCCGCGTGCAGCATGGCGGCGGCCACCGGGTCGGCGCCGAGGGTCAGCCCGCCGACGGCGTCGTACTCCAGGTGCGAGGTCGCGTCCAGCAGCACCCGGCCCACCAGCGGGGCGGCCTTGCCGTCCAGGGTGATCCGGCGCAGGTCGACGTAGTAGTCGGCCTCCAGCCCGGAGGAGAGGGTGACCTTGCCGTGCACGACGGCCTTGTCCTTGATCTGCGCCAGCAGGGCGTCGCGGTCGTTGCTCATGAGCGTCCAGTCTAGATCACCGTTCGCGTCCTACCGCTTGCGCAGCGCCCTGACCAGGACCACCGCGCCGCCGATCAGCGCCACCCCGCCGCCGATCATCCACGGCACCGCGCTGCGGCCGGACGGGCCGGGCCCCAGCGGGACGATCCCGCCCGCCTCGCCGCCCCAGCGGGAGGCCGCCCGGGCCCGCGCGCTGCGGGCCGGCAGGGCGGGGGCGTAGCGGCCGCGCGGCGGGGCGTGGTCGACCTCCTCCGCCGACCGGCCCACGATGCTGCGCCGTACCGGGCCGCCGAGCACGGGCTCCTGCTCGTACGGGAACGGCAGTTCGGACGGCAGCTCCTCGGCGACGGGCTCCCCGGCGGCCGGCCGGTCCTCGTCCCCGCCCTCGACGTCGTCCTCGTCCTCCTCCTCGGCGCGCGCGGTCAGGCCCAGGCCCTCGGCGTCGGCGTCCGAGAAGGCGATCAGGTCGGAGAGGTCGTCCTCCAGGTCGTCGCCGGGGGAGTCCTGGTGCTCCTCCAGGAACAGCACGGTCGCGCTGCCGTCCTCCTCGGTGGCCTCCCCGGTGGCTTCCTCGGCGTCCTCCCCGGTGGCCTCCTCGGGGGCCTCCTCGGGTGCCTCCTCGGCGTCCTCCCCGGTGGCCTCCCCGGCGATCTCCTCGGCGTCCTTCTGGCCGGTCTCCTCGGCGCCCGCGTCGGGCACCTCGTCGGTGCTCTCCGGGGCCCCGGCGTCCTGGGTGTCCTCGCCGTCCTCGGCGTCCTCGGTGTCCTCGGCCGGTCCGGCGTCCGGCGAGGCCAGCGCGGCGGCGAAGCGGTCCAGCAGCCGGCGGCCGGTCGCGGCGAGGGTCTCCTCGTCGAACTCGGTGAGCCGCCCGGTGGCGCTGAGGTCGCCGGTGAAGCGGACGACCGCCGTCCCGTCCTCGGCGCCGCCGGCCACGCTGACCCGGACGGTGGCGGTGGCCTCACCGCTGCCCCGCGCCTCCTCCCCCTCGGCCAGCACGGTCAGCACGCCCTCGCGGCCCTCGATCAGCGAGAGCACGCCGCGGTACGTGATGGTGGAGGAGCCGATCCGCAGCTTCAGCCGCCCGCCGATCTCCTCGGCCGGCCCGGTCCCGGCCGCGGCCGGTTCGGTGCTCAGCCCCGGCACGCAACGGGCCAGCAGGGCCGGATCCTGCAGGGCCTGCCGGACGTCTTCGGCCGGCATCGGGACGACAACCTCATGCTCCATGCCACGGAGCCTACCCACCGACCTCCCGTACGGCCCCCCACCGGTGCCCCACCACTCCCACGACGTCTCCGCGACCCCGGCCGGCGGGCCGCCGTCCGGCGGCTCAGCCCGGGTGCAGCAGGCTGTGGGCGGCCGGGGGACGGGCCGGGCGGGCGGCGGCGAGGCGGGCGGCGGAGGAGTGGAGGGCCGCGGGCGTGAGGGCGCGCGGGGGCGGGGCGTCGGGGGCGAGGACGAGCGGGGGCGGGGCGGCGGCCGCGAGCAGGAAGGTCTGGGCGGCGGCCGGGCCGGCGTTCGCCGTACAGCTGTCGGCGGGGCCGCCCTCCACGGCGTACGGGACGGTGCGCAGCCCGACGGCCCGCAGGCCGGACTCGACGGGCCACGGGCCGTCCCCGGCGTCCTCGTCGGCGCGCCCGGCCCGGACGGCGATCCGGCCGCCGGGGGCGAGCAGCCGGGTGGCGAGGCCGTAGAACTCCTGGGAGTGGTACTTCACGGTGCCGCTGTCGGCCGGGGCCGGCAGGTCGGCGAGGACGGCGTCGAAGGGCGGCCCGGTCCGGCCGCCGCGCAGCCAGTCCAGCGGGTCGGCGGTGACGGTGCGGACCCGGGGGTCGTCGAAGGCGTGGGCGGAGAGGGCGGCGAGGCCGGGGTCGGTGCGGGCGAGCAGGGGGAGCGCCGGGTCGTGGTCGACCACCACGACCTCCCGGACGTCGCCGTGCCGCAGCACCTCGCGCAGGGCGAGCCCGTCGCCGCCGCCGAGCAGCAGCACCCGGGTGTCCGGGCCGGCGGCCAGGGCGGGGTGGACGAGGGCCTCGCTGCCCCGGTACTCGTCGGGGCCGCAGACCGCGAGCCGGCCGTCGAGGTAGAGCCGCAGCGGGCCCTCGGCGGGGCCGGTGAGCACGATCTCCTGGTGGCGGCTGTGGGCGGCGTAGCGGACCTGGTCGCCGTAGAGGGCCTGCCGGGCGGCCCGTTCGACGGTGCCGGAGCCGGCGGCGGCCGCGCCGAGGACGGCGAGGACGAGCGCGCAACCGCTCCAGAGCAGCAGCCGGGTGCGCGGGGCGGGCTCCTCGCGGAACAGCCAGAGCACCACGGCCGCCCCGGCGACGGCGTTGACCGCGCCGGTGATCAGGGCGCCGGTGGCCTGGCCGAAGGCGGGCAGCAGGAGGAACGGGAAGGCGAGGCCGCCGATCAGCGCCCCCACGTAGTCGGCGGCGAACAGGTCGGCGGCGGCCCTCCCGGCGTCCTCGCGTCTGATCCGCTGGATCAGGGTCATCAGCAGCGGGATCTCGGCCCCGATCAGGATGCCGATCAGGCAGGTCAGTCCGACCATGGCGCACTGGTAGCGGCCGATCCACGCCCAGCAGCAGTAGAGCGCGAGGACGGAGAGCCCGCCGGTGAGGGCGAGCGCGCACTCGACGAGGGCGAAGGCGGTGGCGGGCCGGCGGGTGAACCGCTTGGCGAGCAGCGAGCCGAGGCCCATCGCGAACACCATGACGGAGAGCACGACGGAGGTCTGGGTGACCGAGTCCCCGAGCAGGTAGCTGCCGAGCGCGACGAGCTCCAGCTCGTAGACGAGCCCGCAGGCCGCGCAGACGAACGCGGCCAGCAGAACGGCCGGCCGGGCGAGCCGGGGGCTGTCGCGCGGCCGGGAGCGGCGGCGGGCGGGCAGGGGGGTGAGGCCGCGCCCGAGCAGGGGTGGGACGCCGTCGTCGAGGTCCGGTCCCGGTTGCACGGGCGGACCGGCCGGATGGTTGATCACGAACAAACGCTAGGCGACGTTCGGTACGGATAGCTGCGTCCATTCGACGGACAGCGGGGCGCCCCGGGTTGACGGATCGTTCCTGCGTGCGATTCGCGGGTGCTCGGCGTCATCGGCGGGAGACCACCAGCGAGGAGCGGGTGCAGACCAGCTGACCCTCCTGGGGGTAGGCGTGCCAGGTGCGCCAGAGCAGCCGGTCCACGCCGCCCTGGGTGACCAGGGCGGTGAAGGCGCTCGGGTCACCGGGGAAGACGCCGGCCAGGCCGCGGGGGTGCCCCTCGACCAGGGCCAGCAGCTCCTGGGCGCGGGCGGCGAACTCGTGCGGCGGCAGCGCCTCGATCCGGGCGGCGAACTCGTACTCCCAGCCGGCCACCTGCTTGGCCACCCGGGCGGGCAGCGGGGTGCGGCGGCCGGGCAGGCAGGCGACGGTCTCCAGGCACTCCCCGGGCCCGGCGGCGATCACCACCTGGTGGGAGGCCCCGAGCAGGCGCAGCTGGAGGGTGCCGGGCGGGCCGGGGAGGTCGTCGCCGTCGAGTCTCAGGTCGCGGACGGCCAGTGCGGGCAGCGGTTCGCCGCCGAGGCACCAGGCCAGGTCACCGGCGCGGGTGTCCGTGTAGGAGGTCTGCAGTGTGGTGAGCATGCTCGGCTCCGCGTTTCAGCTCCGTGCGCGCCCGCCGAGCAGCGTCCGACCAGTCTTGGCCCTCGGCGAGGCTGTTCGTGGCTGTGCGGTCCAGGGCGCGGCCGACCGTGGAAGGAAGGATTCCGGCTGGAGATTCAGCAGCAGAGAAGCACGAATAAGCCGGGTCCGTCGGTGATTTACCCAACTTTGTCAAGCATTCACCGTTTCGAGCACACCCGGTTCCCTGCTCTGATCGACCCGGTGTGCGACTGTGCACCGAACGCGCCCCTCCCACCGGTGCGTGCGCTGTGCGCGCTGGGAGTGCGCCTTGTGAGCCGGTGGTGCGACGCCCGGCGGTGAGCGCTCGGCGGAGGCGGCCCGGATCGTGCCAACGGGGCATCGGGAATTGCCGACCTGGCATCCTCCGGTCCTTTGTGGAAGGGGAGTTGACCTAGAGTCAGGGGTGCGGGCCGGTGGCCTGTCGGCGGGTCAGATCCGGCCGGGCCGGTCCACCGCCTCGCGCAGGACCTCGACCCGCTTGCAGAAGGTGAAGCGGACCAGCGCGCGCCCCGCCTCGCCGGCCAGTCGTTGTACATCGACGGAGACTGGCTCCTCCACTGGACCGCCCGTCCCGCCGAACAGGAGACAGACCACCATGCAGCACCGCGTCCGAGCCGTCCTCCTCACCCCGAACAACACCATGCTGCTGATCAAGCGCATCCGCCCCGGCGTCGACCCGTACTGGGTGATCGTCGGCGGCAAGATCGAGTCGACCGACGCCGGCCCCGAGGACGCCCTGCGGCGCGAGGTCCGCGAGGAGATCGCCGGCGAAGCCGAGATCGTCAGCGTCCTCCACACCATCGAGACCGCCGACGAGCGTCAGGACTTCTACCTCGCCACCATTGAGAAGTGGAGCTTCGAGGACCGCACCGGCCCCGAGTTCAGCCAGGAAGGCCGCGGCGAGTACCTCCTGGAGGAGATCCCCCTCACGGCTGACGCCCTCGACGCGGTCAACCTCCTGCCCCAGGAGTTCGCCGCCGTCCTGCGCAACGCCGTCGAGCGCGGGGAACTCCTCACCACCCGGTAATCGCAACGGGTGGCCGGGGCCGGTGAACCGGCCCCGGCCACCCGAAACCCCGTACGGCGCCCACGCTGACCAGCGCACAAGCTCGCCGGCGACAGCCACTGAAAGTGATCAAGGCCGTTGCGGCAAAAGGCCCTTGACGCCCAGTGTGACGTGGTACGTTCCGTAATCCAACCGAAAACAGGTGACCCCGGCGGTGCGCTAACACCCCGGGGTCCGGCAACAGGAGTCCAACCTCCCGATGCGTGTCCATCGTAGCGCCCACGTGCGCAACTTCACCGTGCTGCCCAACTGCGTTCTGCAGTACCGGCGGCTGTCCTACACCGCCCGCGGCCTGCTCGCGGACCTCCTCTCCCGCCCCGACGGCTGGCGCGAGGACGGCCGGCACATGGCCGACACCAGCCCCCAGGGACGCGGCGCGATCCGCAAGGCCCTGAAGGAGCTCGCCGAGGCCGGCTTCTACCGGGTCGAGAAGATCCGGATGCCCGACGGCACGATCCGCACCGAGACCCACGTCTACGACACCTCACAGTTCGTACTGCCGGGTGCCACCCGTCCGGTCTCCGGTGAAGCGACCACCGGTGATGCTGGCACCCCTGTAGTAAAGAACCGGTACCAAGAACCCACCCTCCCCGCCGACGAGGCCGACGAGGCGGACGAGACGCCGGGAGGGCGGGAGGAGGACCGCCGGGACGCCACGCACGCCCCGGCGATGCCGGACGAGCAGGTCCGCGAGGCGGTCGCCACGCTGTTCCGGGTGATCCGCCCCGAACCGCGCCTGCACCTCGGCGAGGCCGAGGCCCGAACGCTCGCCCCGCTGGTCGTCCAGTGGCTGGACCGCAGAGCGACTCAGGCCGACCTCGCTGCCGCGCTGCTGCCCGGCCTGCCCACCCCGCTGCACTCGGCGGTGGCGGTGCTCCGCTCCCGCCTGGAGCGCAAGATGCCGCCCGTCCAGGCCCCTGCGTGCCCAGCCGCTGCCCGGTACGCCGAGTGCGCCAAGTGCCACGACCCGGTGCCCCAGCCGGGTATCTGCCGCCCCTGCGCGGGCCTCGCAACCCACACACCGGCGGTTGGGGGCGGCGAAGCGGCAGCCCGTGCCGGTGCCGCACGAGTCCGGGACGCGATGCGCGCCGCCAAGGCCGCGCTGCAGCTCGGCCCGGATGCGCTGGTCGCCGGTGCCGGGTAGGGCGGGAGCGGGGTGGTCAGAGCTGCTGGAGCCGCGCCACGGCCTCACCGAGAACGTCATCGCGCTTGCAGAACGTGAACCGCACGAGGCTCTGTCCGGCCTCGGCGTTGTCGTAGAAGACGATGTTGGGGATGGCGACGACGCCGCAGCGCTCGGGGAGGGAACGGCAGAATTCCAGGCCGTCCTTCTCTCCGAGCGGGGTGATGTCGGTGGTGATGAAGTACGTCCCCTCCGGCCGGAACACCCGGAACCCGGCCGCGTCCAGCCCGTCGGCGAGCAGGTCGCGCTTGCGGAGCAGGTCGGCCCGGAAGCCGTCGAAGTAGCCGTCCGGCAGCCGCAGCGCCTCGGCGACGGCGTACTGGAACGGGCCGGCGCTGACGTACGTGAGGTACTGCTTGGCCGTGCGGACGGCCGACACCAGGGCGGGGCTCGCCGTCACCCAGCCGACCTTCCAGCCGGTGAAGGAGAAGGTCTTGCCGGCCGAGGAGATCGAGACGGTGCGCTCGCGCATCCCGGGCAGGGCGGCGATGGGGTGGTGGGCGCCGCTGAACACCAGGTGCTCGTAGACCTCGTCGGTGACCACCAGCAGGTCGCGTTCGACGGCGAGTTCGGCGATCGCGCGCAGCTCGTCGGCGTCCAGGACCAGGCCGGTGGGGTTGTGCGGGGTGTTGAGCAGCAGCAGCCGGGTGCGCGGGGTGACCAGCGCCCGCAGCTCGTCCAGGTCGGGCCGGAAGTCCGGGGCGCGGAGGGTGAGCGGCACGCGGACGGCGCCGGCCATCGCGATGCAGGCGGCGTAGGAGTCGTAGAAGGGTTCGAGGGCGATCACCTCGTCGCCGGGCTCCAGCAGGGCGAGCAGCGCGGCGGCGATGGCCTCGGTGGCGCCGGCGGTGACCAGCACCTCGGCGTCGGGATCGTAGGTGAGGCCGTAGAAGCGCCGCTGGTGCTCGGCGACGGCCTGCCGCAGCTCGGGGATCCCGGGGCCGGGCGGGTACTGGTTGCCGCGGCCCTCCCGCAGCGCCCGCACCGCCGCCTCGCGGACCTCCTCGGGGCCGTCGGTGTCCGGGAAGCCCTGCCCGAGGTTGATCGAACCGGTGGCGGTGGCCAGCGCGGACATCTCGGCGAAGATCGTCGTACCCAGCCCGGACAACCTGCGGTTCAGCAGCGGCCTCGTACCCATCCCGGCTCCTCCCGGCTCGTCGTGGGCCCATCCTGGGGGAGCGGGGGCGGGACCACAAGCACCCCCGGACACGGGTGCGGCCCGTCACCGGGTGCCGGTGACGGGCCGCGCCGCGAGGCGGGGGTCAGCTCTCGTCGGAGCCCTCGGCGGCGTCGCCGCCCTCGCCCTTCTCGTCCTCGATGTCCTTCTGCAGGCCCAGGCGCTCGACGATCCACTGCTCGAAGCCGACGGCGGCCTGGGTCCAGTTCGCCGTGGTGGTGACGAAGTAGTCCAGGTTGACGCCGGTGCCGACGATCATCTGGGCCTCACCGATCAGACGGACGACGCCGTCCTCGTGGGTGTGGGTGTAGACCTTGGGCCACAGGGTCTCGCGGTTCCACTCGTCGATCAGGTCGAGGATCTCGGCCTTGTCCTCCAGCGGGTACGCGCGGTCGTAGAAGGCACGGACCGCGAAGAGCTCCTTCTGCTCGCCGCGGAACATGTAGTAGACGCGGAAACCCTCCCACGGCGCCGTGAGGTCGCCCTCGTCGTCGACGACGTGCTTCAGCTGCATCTGGTCGAGCAGCTGGATCACCAGGTTCTGGTCCGGGACGATGATCGGCGGAGGGCCGGCGGGACGGTCCTGGCCACCGCCGGGCTGGCCGCCCTGGGGCAGGCCGAATGACGGGATGGACGACGGGTCGATGCTCATGCGGGTCCTCTTCTCAGTGCACGTGGTGGCCGGCAATGAGAGGCCGCCCTTCCAAGTCCAATCCTGCCTCATCCCGGGCCCGCGTCACAGGGGCGCCCGGAGGTGTGCCGCCGGATCCGACGGCACCGGGGGAGGACCGGGGAGGGGCTACAGCGGCCGGAAGATCTGCAGGTAGCGGATGGTTCCGGTCTGCCCGCCGTCGTTGTAGTAGCTGCTGTTCCAGGTCCACGCCGGGATGTGGCGGTGCCCGGGGCCCGAGGGGCCGTACACGCTCTCGTAGTAGTAGAGGTCGTTGTTGCCCGAGTAGGTGTCGCTGACCGAGTAGATCATCACGTCCATGTAGCCGTTGTTGGCGAAGCAGACCCGGTTGCCCGCCGAGATGACGTTGACGAAGTCCCATCGGCCGGCGCAGTCGACGCGGTTGATCGCGCTCGCGTCGGTGGCGGGGAGGGCGAGTGCGAGGGCTGCGGCGGCGGCCGAGGTGAGCGCGGCCTTCTTCCAGCGGGAGTACATGGTGCTCCTTGACTCATCGACGCGTGATCGGCTCGGACAGACCGGGATCCTCGCAACGCCTCACCGGTCCCACCAGGAGGTTCGCCGGAGGTTTGGCGGAGGAACTGCCGGGTGGCGCGGTCAAACCCGAACAGGGAGTGAGGCTTGTCACGCGGTGAGTGATCGGGTTTGGCTGCCGGACCCGCCGGTTGCCGTTAGCGTGCGACGGAACCCTCCCGGCGGGCAAAGGCCTGTGCCGGTCGACGAGTTGAGGTGCATCGGTGGTGGGGGTGGCTGTGGTGGACGGGCCGGTGCCGGGGGATCCGGCCGACCTGGGGGCGCTGCTGCGGAGCATCCGGCTCGACCGGGGCATGACCCAGGAGGAGCTGGGCGAGGCGTCGGGACTGAGCGTGCGCTCGATCCGCGACCTGGAGCGGGGGGTGTCCTGCCCGAGGATCTCCACCCTGCGGTTGCTCACCCAGACCTGGAACCTCCCCGAGTCCCAGGGGGCCGAGCTGCACCGGCTGGCCCGCGCCTGGCGGGACCGGTCGCGGCGGGGACCAGCGAAATGGAGCGAATGAGTGAAGACGCACTTACGGGCCGCCGCCGGCGTACTGGCCTGCGCCGGTGTGGCGGCCGCGCTGTCGGGCTGTTCGTCGCAGGGGGAGGGTAAGGCGTCCGCGCCCTCGCTGACCCCGCCGCCGCTCGGGTCGGCCACCGCGCCGCCGTCCGGCCGGGACGGCATGCTGCGCCTGCCGCTGTCCGCCTTCGGGTCCGGTGACGAGACCGCCGACGTGCGCACCGCGGCCATGCGGGCCGTGATCACCAAGTGCATGCACGCCGCCGGGTACACCACCTTCACCCGGGAGGAGGCGGTGGACGAGGGCGCCCGCGGGGACAACACCACGGCGATGCCGGCCGGGGCGTTCGGCTACCTGCCGGAGAGCGTGGCCGCCGTCCAGGGCTTCCACTCGGCCAGGCCCGCCGGGGTGGCCCGGCCGGCGCGCCGGGCGATCACCGGGCCGGAGGAGAGCGCGCTGCAGGGCTGCGTGAAGGCCGCGTACCCGCAGCTGGCGCCGCCGGACCAGGGCGGCTCCGAGCTGGTGGACCGGCTGTTCGGCGAGTCGCAGGCGGCGCTGGAGCGGGACGCCCGGGTGCAGGAGGCGGTGCGGTCCTGGACGGACTGCATGGCGAAGGCCGGGTTCCCCGGGGTGACCCCGGCCGGGCTGGTCGACCGGTACCGGGCCATGGCGGCGGGCGCGCCCGAGCCGACCCAGGAGGAGCTCGCGGCGGCCCGGGCGGACGCCGCGTGCACCACCGGCAGCAACCTGGCCGGCGTCTGGTTCACCGCGCTGGCCGGCTACCAGGAGCAGCTGATCGCCGCCAACCAGGAGAAGCTGGCCGCGTACCGCAGCAGCCACCAGGAGTACCGGGCGAAGCTGGCGAAGATCGTCGCCGAGCCGTGAGCCGCAGGGGCCCAGGCGGCCCAGTGCGAGCGGGTCCGGCGGGATGCGGGACGGGTGTGCGGCGGGCCGCCGGGAGGGGCCCGCCGCACACCCGCGGCTCACTTCTCCAGCGGCCCCCGGGAGCGGACGGTGAGGCGGTCGCCGTCCTCGTCCCGCTCGACCACCACGGTGTCGCCGTCGTGCACCTGGCCGGAGAGGATCGCCCGGGCCAGCTGGTCGCCGATCGCGGACTGCACCAGCCGGCGCAGCGGCCGGGCGCCGTACGCCGGGTCGTAGCCGGTGAGCGCCAGCCAGTCCCGGGCGGCCGCGGTGACCTGGAGGGTGAGCCGGCGCTCGCGCAGCCGCTCGCCGAGCCGGGCCACCTGGAGGTCGACGATCCGGCTGAGCTCGGCGGTGCCCAGCGGGTCGAAGACCACGATGTCGTCCAGCCGGTTGAGGAACTCGGGCTTGAACGCGGCCCGCACCGACTCCAGCACCAGCTGCTTCTTGCGCTCCTCCGGGGTGGTCGGGTCCACCAGGAACTGGCTGCCCAGGTTGGAGGTGAGGATCAGGATCGCGTTGCGGAAGTCCACCGTGCGGCCCTGGCCGTCGGTGAGCCGGCCGTCGTCCAGCACCTGGAGCAGCACGTCGAAGACCTCCGGGTGGGCCTTCTCCACCTCGTCCAGCAGCACCACGCTGTACGGGCGGCGGCGGACCGCCTCGGTGAGCTGGCCGCCCTCCTCGTAGCCGACGTAGCCGGGCGGGGCGCCGACCAGCCGGGAGACCGAGTGCTTCTCGCCGTACTCGCTCATGTCGATGCGGACCATCGCCCGCTCGTCGTCGAAGAGGAAGTCGGCCAGGGCCTTGGCGAGTTCGGTCTTGCCGACACCGGTCGGGCCGAGGAAGAGGAAGGAGCCGGTCGGGCGGTCCGGGTCGGCGATGCCCGAGCGGGTGCGGCGCACCGCGTCCGAGACGGCCTCGACGGCCTCCCGCTGGCCGATCAGGCGCCGGCCCAACTCGTCCTCCATGCGCAGGAGTTTGGCGCTCTCGCCCTCCAGCAGCCGGCCGGCCGGGATGCCCGTCCAGGAGGACACCACATCGGCGACGTCGTCCGGGCCGACCTCCTCCTTGACCATCGAGGCGCTGGCGTCCTCGTCCGCGGCGCGCTGCTGGGCCTCGGCCAACTCCTGCTCGGCGGAGGGGATCTCGGCGTACATCAGCTTGGAGGCGCGCTCGAAGTCGCCGTCCCGCTGGGCGCGCTCCAGCGCGCCGTGCAGGTCGTCGAGGCGCTCCTTGAGCTCGCCGACCCGGTTGAGGCTCTTCTTCTCCTGCTCCCACCGGGCGGTCAGCACGCTCAGGTGCTCGTTGCGGTCGGCGAGATCGCGGCGGAGCCGGGCGAGGCGGTCCACCGAGGCGGGGTCCGACTCCTTCTCCAGCGCGAGCTCCTCCATCCGCAGCCGGTCGACGGAGCGCTGGAGTTCGTCGATCTCCACCGGGGAGGAGTCGATCTCCATCCGCAGCCGGGAGGCCGCCTCGTCGACCAGGTCGATGGCCTTGTCTGGCAGGAAGCGGGAGGTGATGTAGCGGTTGGACAGGGTCGCCGCGGCGACCAGCGCGGCGTCCGCGATCTGCACCTTGTGGTGCGCCTCGTAGCGGCCCTTGAGGCCGCGCAGGATGGCGATGGAGTCCTCGACGCTGGGCTCGCCGACCAGCACCTGCTGGAAGCGGCGCTCCAGGGCCGGGTCCTTCTCGATCCGCTCGCGGTACTCGTCCAGGGTGGTGGCGCCGACCATGCGCAGCTCGCCGCGGGCCAGCATCGGCTTGAGCATGTTGCCGGCGTCCATCGCGGAGTCGCCGCCGGCGCCCGCGCCGACCATGGTGTGCAGCTCGTCGATGAAGGTGACGACCTGGCCGTCGCTCTGCTTGATGTCGTTCAGGACGGCCTTCAGCCGCTCCTCGAACTCGCCGCGGTACTTGGCGCCGGCCACCATGGCGCCGAGGTCCAGGGCGACCAGCCGCTTGCCGCGCAGCGACTCGGGCACGTCACCGGCCACGATCCGCTGGGCGAGGCCCTCGACCACGGCGGTCTTGCCGACGCCGGGCTCGCCGATCAGCACCGGGTTGTTCTTGGTGCGCCGGGAGAGCACCTGGACGACCCGGCGGATCTCCTGGTCCCGGCCGATCACCGGGTCGAGCTTGCCGTCCCGGGCGGCCTGGGTGAGGTCGGTGCCGTACTTCTCCAGCGCCTTGTAGGTGCCCTCGGGGTCGGGCGAGGTGACCCGGCCGCTGCCGCGGACGTCCTTGAACGCGGCCAGCAGCGCCTTGGGGGTGGCCCCCTGCTGCACCAGAAGCTCGGCGACCGGGCCGCCCTCGTGGGCCAGGCCGACCATCAGGTGCTCGGTGGAGACGTACTGGTCGTCCAGGTCGTCGGCGCGCCGGCCGGCCTCGGTCAGCACGGCCAGGGTGTCGCGGGCCAGCTGCGGGGCGGCCACGGTGCTGCCCATCGCGCTGGGCAGGGCGCCCTGCTGGCGGCGGGCCTCGGAGCCCACCCGCGCGACGTCCGCGCCGACCGCCTCCAGCAGCGGTTTGGCGATGCCCTCGGGCTGCTCCAGCAGCGCGATCAGGATGTGCACCGGTTTGACGTCCGGGTTGCCCGCGGCGCCGGCCTGCCGGATCGCGGTGGACAGGGCGTCCTGCGTCTTGGTGGTGAACTTGCTCGCGTCCACTGCTGGGGTGACCTCCTCGTACGGGTTGCCGTTCTCTTGCTCTCTACAGCATGCACTAAGTTGAGTCTATTCCACTCAACTTTCGGGTGAACTCTGTGTCTCCTCCCACGCCCGCGTCTCCTCCGGCGCCCGTTCCCGCCGGGCGGGCGCCGGCCGCGGCCCGGGCCCCCGGGTGAGCCCCAGCAACTGCCGGGCCGGCCCGCCCGGCCGCCGTCCGGCCGGCCAGACCGCCCGCAGCGGCCGCCGCAGGTCCAGCCCCTCGGCCAGCGGCACCGCCACCAGCCGCCGGGTGGCCAGCTCCTCCACCACCGCCAGTTCGCTCAGACAGACCGGTCCGGCCCCGGTCATCGCCGCCGCCTTGAGCGCCGTCGACGAGGCCAGCTCCAGTCGCGGCTCGGCCGCCCCGCCGTACGGCGCCAGCGCCATCTCCAGCACCTCCCGGGTGCCCGAGCCCGGCTCGCGCAGCACCAGCGGGGTCGCGGCGAGCTCGGGCCCGGTCAGCGGCGAGCGGGCGGCGGTGCGGCGGGCCCACGGGTGTCCGGGGGCGACCACGACGACCAGCCGGTCGGCCGCCACCACCGCGCCGGCCAGTCCCGGCGGGGTGCTCGGGCCCTCGACGAAGCCGAGGTCCGCCTCGCCGGCCAGCACGTGCCCGGCGACGTCCGCCGAGTTGGCCGTCCGCAGCGTCACCGCCGTGCCCGGACTGGCCGCGTGCAGCGCCAGCAGCCACCCCGGCATCAGGTACTCGGCGACGGTGAGGCTGGCCACCACCACCAGCCGGGCGTCCCGGCGCTCGCGCAGCGCGTCGATCCCGGCGTCCAGGGCCTGCGCCGCCTCCAGCACGTGCCGGGCCCACTCGACCACCAGCTGGCCGGCCTCGGTCGGCCGGCTGCCGCGCGGGGAGCGGTCCAGCAGGGGGACGCCGATCTGCTGCTCCATGCCCTTGATCCGGGCGCTGGCGGTCGGCTGGCTCACGCCGAGCTCGGCGGCGGCCCGCCCCACGCTGCCCAGCCTGGCCACCGCGAGGAGCAGTTCCAGCGCGCCGAGTTCGGGGACGTGGGGGGAGAGGGGCATAGGTTCAGGCTATGCCCTCATAGAGCCGCCGTCGCTACCGGCGGCCCGCCCGCGGCGGCACGGTGGGGGTCATGGCCACCCTGATCAGCCCCCGCCCCCTCGTCCGCGCCCCGCGGTTCGACCTCACCCGCCTCGGCCCCAACTGGTACGCCGCGGTCATGGGCACCTCCATCGTCGCCAACGCGGCCGCCGTGCTCCCGGTGCGGCCGGCCGGGCTGATCGGCTTCGCGGAGCTGATGTGGGTGCTCGGCCTGGCCGCCCTGCTGGCCGTCGGGTCCGCGCGGCTGGTCCACCTCACCCGCCACCGCGCCGCCGCCCGTACCCAGCTGCTCGACGAGCCCGCCTCCGCCGTCTTCTACGGCTGCCCGCCGATGGCCCTGGTCTCGGTGGGCCTCGGCAGCCTGCTGATCGGCACCCGGCTGATCGGCACCGGGCCCGCGGTGGCACTCGGCCTGCTGCTCTGGTCGGCCGGCACCGCGTACGCGCTGGCGGTGGCGGCGGGCATCCCGTACCTGATGCTCACCCGGCACCGGGTCTCCGCGCTGGAGGCCAACCCGACCTGGCTGCTGCCCTCGGTCGCCCCGCTGGTCTCCGCCTCCGCCGGGCCCGCGCTGATCGCCCACCTGCCGGAGGGCTTCGCCCGCCAGGCCATGCTGTACGGCTGCTGGGCGCTGTTCGGCGTCGGCCTGCTGGCGGTGCTCGCCCTGCTGCCGGTGGTCATCACCGGCCTGGTGCACAGCGGGCTGCCGGCGCTGGTGCTCACCCCCTCGCTGTTCCTGGTGCTGGGCCCGCTCGGCCAGTCCACCACCGCGCTGCAGAACCTGGCCGACGCGGCCCGCCCGGTCACCCCGCACCTGGCCCCGGCGGTGCTGGCCTTCGCCGAGCTGTACGGCGTCGCGGTGCTCGGGGTGGCGATGCTGTGGCTGGCCGTCGCCGTCGCGGCCAACCTGCGCGCCCGGCGGGCCGGTATGCCGTTCGCGATGACCTGGTGGGCGTACACCTTCCCGGTCGGCACCTGTGTGACCGGCGCCGCTGGTCTGGCCCGGCACACCGGCTTCGCCGGCTTCAGCGGACTGGCGGCCGGCCTGTTCACGCTGCTGCTGGCCGCCTGGGCCGCGGCCGCGGTCGGTACCCTCACCGGACTCGCCTCGGGACGGCTGCTCGGGCGCTGAGCCGGGCGGCGCGTCCGGAGCCCGGGCCCGCGCCCGCGCGTCCGCTCGTGGGCGGCCGGCGCGGCCCCGCCGGTGAGCGGGCGCTCGGCCGATTTCCGGAGGTCGCACCGGCCGCAATCGGGCGGATCGTGCGAAGCCGTACGCTCCGCCGTGCAGGTTCCTGCAATTGCGAGAACCTGCAGCTGGGCGGCACTTGTTCACCGGCCGTCACGCTGTGATGGTGGAGTCACGCCAGGTCGTCCGGGCAACCGCAGCCCGATGGTGGCGACTTGCTCTTCAACTGTGGATGCGTGAGGTACGCAGGTACCTGCACAACGGGGGGAAGAGCGCCGGCCGGGACGCCATGTGTGGTGATGGCCCCCGGGACCGGAGTCGGCGAGGCGTTGCTGCTCCGCCTCGCCGGAAGCGCCCTGACATTGGCGTACCCGGCGGCTCCCGAGCAGCCGGTGTGCGACGGCACGCCGGCCTCGGGGGCCGCCGGACCATCCCTTCCGAACCCTTCTCCCGCGCACGCCGCGGTCCACGCGCGGTGGCCCCGCGGTCCGTGACCGCCCGCGGGGACGGCACCGCCGTCACGCCCGGAGCGGGGTACTGAGATCATGATCGGGAGCTGGGGCACGGGCACGGCTCACCAGGCACGTCCGAGGGACATCCGGCAGGGAGTTTTCGAGGTGACGGCGGAACCGACGGCCGGTCCGGAGGAGACCGGGGCGAGCGGGACCGCGGTCACCGCCGCGGGCAGGCGGCCCGGCCCCGCCCCGAGCCCCGCACCGGTCGACGGCACGCACCCGGCCGGCGCCTGGGAGCCCGACGAGCCGACCCGCCGGCTCTACCTCGACATCCTGGCCCGCGGCGGCCGGCTCCCCTTCGGCGAGGTCCCCGACACCGACCGGGCAGCCATCGGCCGGCTGGTCGACCTCGGCCTGCTGATGCCCAACCCGATGGACGCCTCGTACACCGCGGTCAGCCCCCGCTCGGTCAGCGACCGCCTCGGCGCCGAGCTGCGCAGCGAGGCCACCCGGCTGCTGGTCCGCGCCGAGAACCTGCCCGGCGCCCTCGACGGCCTCACCCGCGCCTACGACGCGATGCCCCGGCCGCCCGAGCGCTCCGGCGGCGCGGTGTACATCGAGGGCCACGTGCACATCCGCCACCGCATCTCGCAGCTGGTCTCCGACTGCCGCGAGGAGGTGCTCACCGCCCAGCCCGGCCACCGTCCGCCGGTCGCCCTGGAGATCGCCGTCCAGCAGGACGTGGGGCTGCTGCGGCGCGGCTGCTCGCTGCGCACGGTCTACCAGCCGATCGCGATCGCCGAACCGGCCTCGCTGGCCTACGCCGAGGAGGTCACCCGCCTCGGCTCGCGGATCCGGGTCCTGGACGAGCCCTTCCAGCGCATGATCGTCTTCGACCGCCAGGTCGCGGTGATCTCCGCCGGCGACGACCACGCCACCGCCGCCTTCCTCACCGACCCGGCCGCCATCGCCTTCCTGGTCGGCGCCTTCGAACGGGACTGGGCGCGCGCCGAGACCGTCGACTGGTCCGCCGTCCGCTCCCAGGGCACCGCCCGGGACGCGCCGGAGCGGGTCGGCCGGCTGCTCGCCCGGGGCCTCACCCAGCGCGCCGTGGCCACCCGGCTGGGCTTGAGCGAACGCACCGTGGCCGGCCACATCTCCCGGCTGCGCGAGCGGTACGGGGCGCAGACCCTGTTCCAGCTCGGCTGGCTGATGCGGGGCGGACACGGTGGCGACTGACGAGGACGAGCGCCCCGGCCGGGCCGTCGCCGTCGCCGCGCGGCCCGCGCCGGTGGCACCGGGTGCCATCCCGCCGCCCGCCGCGGCCCCGGTGCTCACCGAGGCCGAACGCGCGCTCTACCTCGCCGCGTTGGACAACGGCGGCAGCCTGCCCGCCGAACGGATCACCCCGGCGGACGCCGAGGCGCTGGCCGGTCTGCTCGCCCTCGGCCTGTTCGTGCCCTGCCTGATGGAGTCCGGCCACCTGGCCGTCAGCCCCCGGGTCGCCGCCGCCCAGCTGGGCGCCGAGCTGCGCAGCGAGGCCACCCGGCTGCTGGTGCGCGCGGAGCGGCTGCCGGACGCCCTGGCGGAGCTCACCCGGGCGTACGACGCGCTGCCGCGGATGCCCGAGCGGCCCGGCGGCGCCGCGTACGTCACGGGCCGCGACGCCGTCCGCCACCGGATCGCCCAGATCCTCTCCGACTGCCGGCAGGAGCTGCTCACCGTGCAGCCCGGCCTGCGGCCCACCACCTCGCTCCAGCTCGCCCTGCGCCAGGACCTCCCGCTGCTGCGGCGCGGACGCAGCGTCCGGACCCTCTACCAGCCGCTGGTGCTCACCCAGCCCGGCGTCATCGCCTACGCGACCGAGGTGACCCGGCACGGCTCGCGGATCCGGATCCTGGACGAGCCCTTCCAGCGGATGCTGGTGGTCGACCGGGAGATCGCGGTGATCACCGCCGCCGGGGACCACGACGCGGCCGCCTTCGTCACCGACCCGGCCGCGGTGGCCTTCCTGGTCGGCGTCTTCGAACGGGACTGGGCGCGCGCCGACACCGTCGACTGGTCCGCCGCCGCCCGGGACGAGGACACGGAGGAGTCCGACCGGGTCGCCCGGCTGCTCGCCAGGGGCCTCACCCAGCGGGCCGTGGCCACCCGGCTGGGCCTGAGCGAACGCACCGTGGCCGGCCGGATCTCCCGGCTGCGGGTCCGCTACGGCGCCCGGACGCTCTTCGAGCTGGGCTGGCGGATGCGAGGGGGCCGCGATGCCTGAACGGTGGACGGGGGAGCTCCTCGACGAGGCCGAACGGGCGCTCTACCTGGCGGTCCTGGCCGACGGCGGCCGGCTGCGGATGACCGACGTGGCCCCGGCCGACGCGCTCGCCCTGACCCGGCTGCTGGGGCTCGGCCTGGTCGTCCCCAGGGTCGAGGACGGCGCCTACGTGACGGTCAACCCGCGGGCCGCGATCGGCCGGATGGGCGCCGAGCTGCGCGCGGCCGGCACCGCGGCGCTCGCCGAGGCGGACGAGGTGGCCGAGCGCTTCGGCGACCTGACCCGCGCCTACGACGCCGCTCCCCGGAGGGTCGAGCACACCGGGGAGATCCGGCACGTCCGGGCCTTCGACCGGATCCGCCACCGGCTGGCCCAGCTCGACGCCGAGTGCTCGCAGGAGGTGCTGATCGCCCAGCCCGGCGGGGCGCGTCCCACTGCGGGCCTGGCCGAGGCGCTGCGGCGCCTGCGGCTGCTGACCGAGCGCGGGGTGACCATCCGCTGCCTGTACGAGCCGGGCGCGGTCACCCACCCGGAGACCGCCGGGTTCGCCGCGGCGGCGACCGAACTGGGCTGCCGCTACCGGGTGCTGGCCGAGCCCTTCAAACGGGTGCTGATCTACGACCGCCGGGTCGCGGTGATCCCGGCCGCGCCGGACAACAGCAGCGCGGCCTTCGTCGAGGACCCGGCCGTGGTGGACTTCCTGGTGGACTCCTACGAGCGCGACTGGCAGCTGGCCGAACGCGTCAAGTGGACCCGCTGCGCCGAGGCGCCGCCGATCGACCCGCCGGCCCACGAGCAGGTCGGCCGGCTGCTCGCGCAGGGCCTCACCCAGCGCTCGGTCGCCAGCCGGATGGGGCTGAGCGAGCGGACGGTGGCGGCCCACATCTCCCGGCTGCGGGAGCTGCACGACGCCGAGACGCTGTTCCAACTCGGCTGGCAGCTCAGGGCGGTGGCCGAGATGGCCGGACGCGATACGGCCGACCGGGGCGAGGGCGAGGGGGAGCGGCTGTGACCGATCGCGGTGACCGGCTGCCCGACGGGGCGGCCCGCGAGCTGTACGTACGGATCGTGGAGGGCGGCGGCCGGATCACCCTGGCCGAGGCCGCCGGGACGGACGGGCCCGCGCTGGCCCGGCTGGTGGCGCTCGGCCTGCTGGTCACCCGCCCGGGCCACGAGGGGTTCACCGCGGTGAACCCGCGCGCGGTCGCCGACCGGATCAGCTCCGAACTCCGTTCCGAGGCCACCAGGTTGCTGGTGCGCGCGCAGGAACTCCCGGAGCTGCTGGGCGATCTGGTCGGCGCCTACCAGTCGGCCCCGCCGGAGAGCGACCGCTCCTGCCAGGTCCGGCAGGTGGCCGGGCCGGCCGAGATCGCCCGCCGGGTCGAGGAGGTCGAGGCCGACTGCCGGCACGAGATCCTGGCCGCCCTGCCCGGTGCGCCCGGGCCGCGGTTCCTGGAGCACGTGCGCCGGCTCGGCGCGGAGGGCGGCGTGGTGCGGGTCGTCCTCCCGGCCGCCGCCGAGCTCCCGGCGGAGTTCGCCGAGCGGGCCACCGCCCTGGGCGCCCGGCTGCGGGTGCTGCACGAGCCGTTCCGCCGGCTGCGCCTCTACGACCGGCGCACCGCGGTCATCGACGTCGCCGCCGACGAACCGACCGCCGCCTTCGTCGAGGACCGGGCGACGGTCGGCTTCCTGGTCGCCCGCTTCGAACGGGACTGGGCCCGCGCCGACGACCTGCACCACAACGCCCCGCACACCCAGGTCGGCCGGCTGCTCGCCCAGGGCCTCACCCAGCGGGCCATCGCCGCCCGGCTGGGCCTGAGCGAGCGGACGGTGGCCGGTCACATCTCGCGGCTGCGCGAGCTGTACGACGCGGCCACCCTGTTCCAACTGGGCTGGCAGATGCGCGGTCACCGCGAAGGACGCTGAGCCCCCGTCGGGGGTCCGGGGGCGCGTACGGCCGCGGACCGGGCGGGGCGCGGTGGCGTCAGCCGGTGGCCGCGCCGGTGGGCCAGTAGCCGCCGACGGCCGGCGGCTGCTGCCGGGGGAGGGTGAACTGCTCGCCGGGCGCGGTCCAGAAGCCCTCGCGCAGCGAGAGCGCCATGCCGGCCCAGTCGAGGGCGGTCTCCACGGTGTGGTGCAGCGCCTCCTGCGACCAGGTGTCGTCGAAGACCAGCGGCAGCACGGGGGCGACCTGCTCGATGGTGGCGATCAGCGGGTTGTGGGTGATGGCCTCGTCGACCAGCAGGACGATCGGCTTGCGCAGCGCCGACGCCCAGCCGAGCTCCAGGCTGACCCCGGCGGAGAGCGGGGCGCCGACGTAGGCGAAGACCAGGTCCGCCGACTGCAGGGCGCGGAAGTCCGAGGGCACCCGCGGCTCGGGGGCGCGGCCGGCCACGGTCCAGGCGTCGCTGTGGTGCGCGCTGTACACGGCGGCACCGCTGCGCAGCAGCGTGGTGCGCAGGGTCGTCAGCCGCGTCCGGCTGGCCAGGGTCACCACGCTGTCCGCCGGCCCGGTCAGCCGCATCAGCGGCGCCGCCAGGAAGACGCGCGCACGCCGGCCTTCGGAGGCCTGGGTGGCGCGATCGCGCAGGTAGGGCTCGGTCATGTCGACTCCGGGGAAGGGGCTGGCGCGGCTGCTCGGGGCCGGCGCCGGACTGGGGTACGGGCGGAAGGGGGACAGGGAGTTCGGCTTGGTGGCGCCCTGGTGGGGCATGTGCCGGACGGGAGAATCCGCTGTGGTGAACAGGGCGCAAGTTGATCGTCCACCGAGTACGGCCGGGGAGTCCACTGACACACAGTGTCATCCGTCTGCATGGCAGAGAGATGACACCCTCATCTCCGTGGCCGGACGGTGACAGTACTTCCCGAGATGTGGCACCATCTGAGCGATTGACAGGATGTCGTATCTTCATTCGACTCGACATGCCACTACAGGATGGGGTGTACGCGTGTCTCGTATCCATCGGGCGGTCAAGGCGGCCGTGGTGACGGCGGTTGTCGGTGTCCTTGCCGCTGCGGGCGTTGCCATCACCACTGCGGCCAGCAGTGATTCTGTACATGCCACTCAAGCGGATTCCGTGGTCGCCGGCAACGCTATTCCGGGTTCCGCGGTTCTGTTCGTGGCCTCGGACCGTGAATGGTCGTAACGGGCGCGCCCGGCCATCAGGTACATGCCGACTGATGGTCGGGACGGAATAGGAGCGGTGGAGTGACGGATGATCCGGAACCCACTCGCTCCCGCTCGTTCCTCCGCTATTCCCGTACGAGCCCGCCGTCCCGGGTGTGGTCCGGCTGTCCGGTCCGAGGGTCCCGTGACGTGCGTGCGAGCGCGTATCCGAGCTGGAACAGCGACTCGACGTTGTAGTCGTCCCGCATTTCCGCCAGATGACGTGCGAGCGTGCGCTCACTGATGCCGAGGCGGCGGGCGATGACGCGGTGATTGGTGCCCTTCAGGAGCAGGTCGATGATGGTCTGCCGGAGACGGGAGACGACCTGTTCGGGCACCGCGCTGCCGCCGGTGAATTCGAGGCTGCGGTTCCAGTTCCGCTCGAAGACCTCGTCGGCGATGAACTGCACGACGGCGGGGTCGTGGATGAACGCGGCGAGGTTCAGGTCGTTCACGACCGGGATCACCGCCACCCGCCGGTCGACGACGATGAGCCGGGTGTAGGGCTCGTCCAGGGTGCGGAATCTCCCGCCCGCCTCGGTGATGGTGGCGACGTAGTCCCGGGTCGGCGCGTGGTACCGCGTGCTGGCGTGGTAGATGGTCCGCGCCGATATTCCGCGCCGGAGGTCCGCGAGATCATTGGAAATGGCCCGGGTGAGGATCTCCGGCGGGCGGGGACCCCCGGGCTGGGCCGCGAGTATTTCCTCCCGGGCCGATGCCGCGGTGTGGTTGATCCGTTGATTGATCAGCGCCTTCCCGCGCACGTACTCGATGGTGCCGCCGGAGGATTCCGGCTTGTGGAAGGCGTCGGCGAGGTCCTGCAGATCGGCGGGAACGGTCACCGCCCGGGAGAGCAGCTCCAGCGCCTGGCGCTGCCAGAGCGCGCTGAGGCCGCTGGCGAGCTGCTTGGGGTCGACCGCGACCAGCGTGTGCGGGTCGTCCGTGTCGGGGATGAGCAGCCCGATGTCCAGCAACTCGCTGAGGTGGCTGTAGTCGCACGGCTGGACGTCCTTGCGGGCCAGGCGGCCGTGGGCCCGGATGACCGCGAGGTAGAGCTCGTGGGCGCCCGCGGACAGCGTCCCCGCCGTGCCGATGCCCGGAGTGGAGGCGTCCTTCCCACTCATTCACGACTCCTTCCCGACAACCGAACTGGCCTCATGGTCGCACCCAGTGCCTCGTCGGCGATCCTAGGGCGTCCCTGACGATTTCCGCCGGGCGTGCGAATCGTCGGACACGTCCTGGGGCCGACCGCGGTGGGTAGGGGGGATGCATTCTCGCACCGGCGCCGCGGGCCTGTCGCTGGAACCCTCTCATCAACGAGGGGCCGCCGGCACCCCCCGAACAGAGGGAACCGGCGGCGGTGGCGTTCACGGGCCCGGCGTTACCGCTTGGGCCGCCAGACGACCAGGGCGCTGGACTGGGTCGGCGGCTGGTACGGGACCAGGTCGCGGCGGTACGAGGCGTGGATGGTGGCCTCGCGCTGCCGGAGGGCCGAGGCGGCGCCCTCCAGGGAGTCGACCAGTTCGGCGATGCGGGACTGGAGCGCGGTGACCTGGTTCTCCAGCTCGATGATCCGCTTGATGCCGGCCAGGTTGATGCCCTCGTCCTGGGAGAGCCGCTGGACCTCGCGCAACTGCTGGATGTCGCGGGCGGAGTAGCGCCGGCCGCGGCCCGCGGTGCGGTCGGGGCAGACCAGGCCGAGCCGGTCGTACTGACGCAGCGTCTGCGGGTGCAGCCCGGAGAGCTCGGCGGCCACCGAGATCACGTAGACCGGGGTGTCCTCGGTGAGGACGTAGGCGGGGGCGGCCGTGGTCCGGCGGGGGGCGGAGCCGGGGAGGCCCTCGCCGATGCCGGCACCGATGGGGCCGCGGTTGCTGTCGGGGGTCATCTGGTCGTCACGCTCCCTTCGCCGCCCGGAAGAGGGCGGCTCGCGGGTCGTCGGAGGCGGTGGCCTCGCGGTACTGCTCCAGGGCCGCCAGCGCGTCTCCGGTGACGTGCTGCGGCACCACGACCTCCACGGTGACCAGCAGGTCGCCGCGGGTGCCGTCCTTGCGGGTGGCGCCCTTGCCGCGGGCCCGGAGGGTGAGCCCGTTGGCACTGCCGGGGGGCAGCTTGAGCTTCACCGGGGGGCCGCCGAGTGTCGGCACCTCGATGGTGCCGCCGAGCGCCGCCTCGGGGAAGGTGACGGGGACCGTCACGGTGAGGTTGTCGCCCTTGCGCCCGAAGACCGGGTGCGCGTCGACGTGGACGGTGACGTAGAGGTCGCCGGGCTGTCCGCCGCGCTCGCCCTGGGCCCCCTTGCCCTTGAGCCGGATGCGCTGGCCGTCCTGCACCCCGGCGGGGATGCGGACCTGCATGGTGCGCGCGGAGCTGGCCCGGCCGCTGCCGTGGCAGTCGGCGCACGGGTCGTCGACGATCATGCCGCGGCCGCGGCAGTCGCGGCACGGCTCGGAGAGCGCGAAGGCGCCCTGGCCACGGCTGACGGTGCCGGAGCCGACGCAGGTCGGACAGACCCGCGGGGTGGTGCCGGCCTTGGCACCGGTGCCGCTGCAGGTGCGGCAGGGGGCCTGGCTGGTCATCCGCAACGGGACGGTCGCGCCGTCGACGGCCTCGTCGAAGGAGAGGGTGACCTCGGTCTCGACGTCGGCGCCGCGCCGGGGCTGGGCCTGACGGCCGCCGCGGTTGAACAGGCCGCCGAACACGTCGCCGAGCCCGCCGCCGCCCGCGCCGGGCTGGGTGCCGTTGAACAGGTCGCCGAAGTCGAAGCTGTAGTTGCCGCCGGCGGCGCCGCCGGGGCGGAAGCCGCCGTTGGCGAAGAGGCTGCGGGCCTCGTCGTACTCCTTGCGGCGCTTCTCGTCGGACAGGACGTCGTACGCCTCGGAGATGTCCTTGAAGCGGTCCTCGGCCTTGACGTCGCCCTTGTTGGCGTCGGGGTGGAACTCGCGCGCCAGCTTGCGGTACGTCTTCTTGATCTCGGTGGCGGTGGCGTCCTTGGGCACGCCGAGGACCTTGTAGTAGTCCTTCTCGACGTAGTCCTTGCCGCTCATGGCTGCCGCCACCTCCCGGATCCCATGGTCATCGTGCGGTCGTTGAGGGTGCCGCCGGCCCCCGGACGGGTGGTGGCAGCGGAGAGCGCGCCGCGGAGCCGGACGCCGTACGGGACGACGGCGTACGGCTCCGCGGCGCGCGGGTGGTCAGCTGTCAGCGCCACCGTCGGCCTTGTCCGACTCCGCGGAATCGGACGGGTCGGCGTCCGGCGCGGCGGTGGTCTGGGTCCCCGGCTGGGGCTCCGCGACCGCGACCATCGCCGGGCGGATGATCCGCTCGCCGATCCGGTAGCCGGGCTGGAGGATCTGGACACAGGTGTCCTCGGTGACGTCCGAGGAGTAGCTGTGCATCAGGGCCTCGTGGATCGTCGGGTCGAAGGACTCGCCCTCCTTGCCGAACTGCTGCAGGCCCAGCTTGGCCACCACGGTCTCCAGCGACTCGGCGACGGACTTGAAGCCGCCCGTCACCTCGCCGTGGTCGCGGGCCCGGCCGATGTCGTCCAGGACCGGGATCAGGGACTCCAGGATGTTGGAGACCGCGATCTCACGGACCGTCAGACGGTCGCGCTCGACCCGCTTGCGGTAGTTCTGGTACTCGGCCTGGAGACGCTGGAGGTCACCCGTCCGCTCGGCCAGCTCGCGCTTGGCCGCGGCGAGGTCCCCCGCGCCGGAGTCGGCACCGGCCGCGGCGGCCTCCTCGGCTGCCTTGACCACGGCCTCCTCGGCGGCGGAGTCGTCGCCGGGCTCAGCACCCTGCGGCTTCTCCGTCATGCGGCACCGCCCTTGGGCTTCTCGTCGTCCACGATCTCGGCGTCGACGACGTCGTCGTCCTTGGCGCCGGCGGCGTCACCGGCCGGGGCCGCACCGGCGGCGTCGGCGTTGGCGTACAGCGCCTGGCCGAGCTTCTGGGCGGTGGTGGACACCTTCTCGGAGGCCTCGCGGATCTTCGCGATGTCGTCGCCCTTCAGGGCGTCCTTGAGCTCGCCGATGGAGGTCTCGACCTCGGTCTTGACCTCGGCCGGCAGCTTGTCGGCGTTGTCCGCGATGAACTTCTCGGTCGAGTAGACGAGCTGCTCGGCCTGGTTGCGGGTCTCGACGGCCTCGCGGCGCTCGTGGTCCTCCTGCGCGTACTGCTCGGCCTCGCGCATCATGCGCTCGATGTCGTCCTTCGGCAGCGCGGAGCCGCCGGTGACGGTCATCTTCTGCTCCTTGCCGGTGCCGAGGTCCTTCGCGCCGACGTGCATGATGCCGTTGGCGTCGATGTCGAAGGTGACCTCGATCTGGGGCAGGCCGCGGGGGGCCGGCGGCAGGCCGGTCAGCTCGAACATGCCGAGCTTCTTGTTGTACGCCGCGATCTCGCGCTCGCCCTGGTAGACCTGGATCTGCACGGAGGGCTGGTTGTCCTCGGCGGTGGTGAAGATCTCGGAGCGCTTGGTCGGGATCGTGGTGTTGCGCTCGATCAGCTTGGTCATGATGCCGCCCTTGGTCTCGATGCCGAGGGACAGCGGGGTGACGTCGAGCAGCAGGACGTCCTTGACCTCGCCCTTGAGGACACCGGCCTGGAGCGCGGCGCCGATGGCGACGACCTCGTCCGGGTTGACGCCCTTGTTGGCGTCCTTGCCGCCGGTCAGCTCGCGGACGAGCTCGGCGACGGCCGGCATGCGGGTCGAGCCGCCGACCAGGACCACGTGGTCGATCTCGGACAGCGCGATGCCGGCGTCCTTGATGACGTTGTGGAACGGGACCTTGCAGCGCTCCAGCAGGTCCGCGGTCAGCTGCTGGAACTGGGCGCGGGTGAGCTTCTCGTCCAGGTGCAGCGGGCCCTCGGCGGAGGCCGTGATGTAGGGCAGGTTGATCGAGGTCTCGGAGGACGAGGACAGCTCGATCTTGGCCTTCTCGGCGGCCTCGCGCAGACGCTGCAGGGCCATCTTGTCCTTGGACAGGTCGACGCCGTGGCCGGCCTGGAAGACCTTCACCAGGTGGTCGACGACCTTCTGGTCCCAGTCGTCACCACCGAGGTGGTTGTCACCGTTGGTGGCCTTCACCTCGACGACCCCGTCGCCGATCTCCAGCAGGGAGACGTCGAAGGTGCCGCCGCCGAGGTCGAAGACCAGGATGGTCTGGTCGTCCTTGTCCAGGCCGTAGGCCAGGGCGGCCGCGGTCGGCTCGTTGACGATGCGCAGGACGTTGAGGCCCGCGATCTCACCGGCCTCCTTGGTGGCCTGGCGCTCGGAGTCGGAGAAGTACGCCGGGACGGTGATGACGGCGTCGGTGACGGTCTCGCCCAGGTACGCCTCGGCGTCCCGCTTCAGCTTCTGCAGCACGAAGGCGCTGATCTGCTGGGGGTTGAAGTCCTTGCCGTCCAGGTTGATCTTCCACCCGGTGCCCATGTGGCGCTTGACCGAGCGGATGGTGCGGTCCACGTTGGTGACCGCCTGGCGCTTGGCCACCTCGCCGACCAGGACCTCGCCGTTCTTGGCGAAGGCGACGACGGACGGCGTGGTCCGCGCGCCCTCGGCGTTCGTGATGACGGTGGGCTCGCCACCCTCCAGAACGCTGACGACCGAGTTCGTCGTACCGAGGTCGATGCCGACCGCGCGTGCCATCGTAGATACCTCCACGGAAGAGTTGAGCTTTACGGGCTCAAGGATGCATGACTCGGCGGGGAGCGTCAACAGCCCTGAGTCCAGGTCGCTCAACTTTGCTGAGCCGGGGGAGGGGCGACGGCGGGCCGGGCGGCGCCGGGGTGTACTTACGTGACTGTCGCCATACCTTGAGCATCTTCAGGAGAAGTGTTAACGAGCGGTAATGTCCGGGCCGTCGGCCCGGCAAGTTACCGACGAGTACACTCACTTCGGAGAGACTGCAACCCCCAGCAAGCCGTAGGAGACGGAGAGCCGATGCAGCTAGCAGCGATCGTCATCTCGCTGGTCACGTTGGTGATCGGCACCGCGCTCGCCGCCCGTGCGGCGCTGTACATCTACAAGGTGGTGCGCACCGGCCAGCCGGACGCCACACGCTTCGGCAGCCCCGCGCAGCGGGCGAAGACCCTGGCCGTCGAGTTCGTCGGGCACACCCGGATGAACCGCTGGGGGATCGTCGGCATCGCCCACTGGTTCGTCGCGGTCGGCTTCTTCAGCCTGGTCCTCACCATCGTCAACGCCGTGGGCCAGCTGTTCGACGCCGAGTTCGCGCTGCCGATCATCGGGCACTGGATGCTGTGGCAGCTCTTCGTCGAGCTGCTGGGCACCCTGACCACCCTGGGCATCCTGACCCTGATCGTGATCCGGCTGATGAGCCTGCCCGGCCGGGCCGGCCGCAAGTCGCGCTTCGCCGGCTCGATCGCCTGGCAGGCCTTCTACGTCGAGTACACGATCCTCGGCATCGGTCTCTGCATCACCATGCTGCGCGCGCTGGAGGGCGCCCTCGCCGGGGTCGACTCCTACGGCCCGGAGCACCTGGTCTCGTACCCGCTGGTCGTCGCCCTCGACGGGCTGTCGCACAGCACGCTGGTCAACCTGGTCTACCTGTTCGCGATGCTGAAGATCTGCATCTCCTTCGCGTGGGCGACCACCATCGGCCTCAACCCCTCGATGGGCGTGGCCTGGCACCGCTTCCTCGGCTTCTTCAACATCTACTTCAAGCGCGAGGAGGACGGCGGCACCGCGCTGGGCGAGCTGCGCCCGATGACCAGCGGTGGTCAGCCGATCGACTTCGAGGACCCGGCCGACGACGCCGTGTTCGGCGTCTCCCAGGTCGAGCACTTCTCCTGGAAGGGCATCCTCGACTTCTCCACCTGCACCGAGTGCGGCCGCTGCCAGTCGCAGTGCCCGGCCTGGAACACCGGCAAGCCGCTGTCGCCCAAGCTGCTGATCATGTCGCTGCGCGAGCACGCCTTCGCCAAGGCCCCGTACCTGCTGGCCGGCGGCGGCAAGGACATGGAGGGCAACGAGCAGGCGACCCCCGAGCAGCTGAAGGACGTCCCGGCGGCCGCGATGGCCGAGGCCGAGCGCCCGCTGATCGGCACCGCCGAGGAGAACGGCGTCATCGACCCGGACGTCCTGTGGTCCTGCACCACCTGCGGCGCCTGCGTCGAGCAGTGCCCGGTGGACATCGAGCACGTCGACCACATCGTCGACATGCGCCGCTACCAGGTCATGATCGAGTCCTCGTTCCCGACCGAGGCCGGCACCATGCTCAAGAACCTGGAGAACAAGGGCAACCCCTGGGGCCTGGCCACCAAGGCGCGCCTCGACTGGGTCAAGGAGCTCAAGAAGGAGACCGGCATCGAGGTCCCGGTCATCGGCGAGGACATCGACCCCGCCGAGGTCGAGTACCTCTACTGGGTCGGCTGCGCCGGTGCCCTGGAGGACCGCGCCAAGAAGACCACCAAGGCCTTCGCGGAGCTCCTGCACACCGCCGGCGTGAAGTTCGCCATCCTCGGCAAGGAGGAGACCTGCTCCGGTGACTCCCCGCGCCGCCTGGGCAACGAGTTCCTCTTCCAGATGCTCGGCGCGCAGAACGTCGAGACCCTGAACGCCGCGCTGGAGGACGCCCCGACCAAGCGGATCGTGGCGACCTGCCCGCACTGCTTCAACACCATCGCCAACGAGTACCCGCAGCTGGGCGGCCACTTCGAGGTCATCCACCACACCCAGCTGCTGCAGCACCTCATCGACGAGGGCAGGCTCGTGCCGGTCAACCCGGTCGAGGGCCTGATCACCTACCACGACCCGTGCTACCTGGGCCGCCACAACAAGGTCTACAGCCCGCCGCGCGAGATCATGGACAAGGTCCCCGGCCTGCGCCAGCAGGAGATGCACCGCCACAAGGAGCGCGGCTTCTGCTGCGGCGCCGGCGGCGCCCGGATGTGGATGGAGGAGCGGATCGGCAAGCGCATCAACACCGAGCGCGTCGACGAGGCCCTCTCCCTCAACCCGGACATCGTCTCCACCGCCTGCCCGTTCTGCCTGGTCATGCTCTCCGACTCGGTCAACGGCAAGAAGAACGAGGGCGCGGCCAAGGAGAACCTGAAGGTCGTGGACGTGGCCCAGCTGCTGCTCGACTCGGTCAAGGCCACCCCGCCCGCCGAGACGGACCCGGCCCCGGAGCCCGTCCAGGCGTGACCGCCCCCGCGGCGGTGCCGCGACCGCCCCGGCCCGGCGGGTGGCCTTGACCGAGTCGAGCAGCAGCTGGGCCACGTCCACGACCTTCAGGTTCTCCTTGGCCGCGCCCTCGTTCTTCTTGCC